>WAQV01000085.1 GCA_015520065.1 Candidatus Pacearchaeota archaeon
AGATGTGTATAAGAGACAGATGTAAAATAACTGATTAATATTGAAATCAGTTGCACCGAACAATTTATAAATGAAAAAGCAGAATACATTTGTAATGGCAAACAGGAAAGAAAAAAAAGAGGAGTTTTTTAAAACACATATAATAGCAATGATTGCAATAGTTTTTGCCTTGCTGCTGTTTAACCAGTTGCAGATTTCGAGCATTTCTAATAGTTTTAATAGTGTTTCTTACAGCATTAAAAAGCTCTCTCCTGATAAAATTGATGAGATAAAATCAACTGCTCAGGCTGTGGCTGCATTGTTTCCTGTTGAAAACATAAAAACAGAACAGGACGCTATAAATATAATGATATCACAAGGAACTCCTGAATACGGAAAAGCAATGGGAATAAGTTTTGATGATCCTGTAGCTGCACTTGAACTTCTGGCAAAAAACTATAATTATGTAAAATCAGATATAAAACAAAACTATCCTGATGTTTGGGAAAGATACTTAAATCTTGCAACTAAGCCTGTTGGAATAAGCTGCGAATTTTGTTGCGGTGTTGGACCTGTAGGAATCAATAAGAAAGGAGATTTGATCTGCGGATGCTCACATAACCCTGCATTGCAGACTCTGACAATGTTATTGATGAAAGATACTGATTACACTGATTCAGAGATTTTAAGAGAGGCATTAAGATGGAAAGCATTATGGTATCCTAGAGATATGGTGGGAATTGCACTAAAAGCGTCTGGAGGTAAGATTGAGACCCAACTTCCAGGCATGGTAGGAGGCTGTTAAAAAACAGAATGATTAAATATAAAATGATATTAAAAATGAAAGGAGGTCAAGATGAGAAATAAAGAGTTATTGGTTGTTGGAATACTTGCTTTGCTTATAGTAATAGCACTTGTTCAGGCAATCCAGCTTGTAAAGATAAAATCAGAGATAGCTGATATAAGTTCCAGCAATCTGAGACCAGTAACCTCTCAGGTATCTGGAAGCAGTTCAGAAGGCAGTAGTGGAAGCAGTGGAGGAGTTCCTACAAACCTTCAAAACCTTCCAGGCATGGTCGGAGGTTGCTAGTAGAGACAGACATTTAAGCAAGCTATATAGTTTGGGAGAATGGGAAAAAATATTCAACAATCTATAAAACACTCTGTAAGAAAACTTGAAAAAAGAATAAAAAAAGATAATTATAAGATAGCAGTAATTATGCTTTATGCACTTCTTTTTTTGCTGATTATTAATTTTTTCTTTGTAATAAAATCATCTTCAATCTTAAAAGAGAAAGTTAAAGAGATAAAAGAAGCAAGAAAGCCAGTCAATATAGAGGTAGTTATGATTGAGTGTGCAGAAAAAGAGTGTTCTTCTTTAGATGATGCATTGACAAAACTAAAAAGCCAGAATGTAAATATAACTAAAGAGCAAAAACTGAATGAAAGCAGTGCAGCAGAGCTGATTGAGAAATATTCAATTGATAAACTTCCAACAATTCTTGTTTTTGGAGAGATTGATACAGATAAAATTGATCTAAGTGACTACTATGATGCAGGAGAGGTTATGATACTTAAGAATCCTAATCCTCCTTTCTTAGACTTAGAAAGCGGTCAGATTAAAGGAGAGGTAATAATAAAAGAGATTATTGATTCTTCCTGCGAGAAATGCATAAGTTTAAGCTCTCTGCCATTGAGCTTCAGCCAGGCAGGAGTGGCTATTAAAGACTGGAGAAAAATAGAGTATAACTCTGCTGAAGGCAAAAACCTGATTAATAAATTTGGAATAAAAAAAGTTCCTTCATTGTTAATATCGCAGGACATAGATTATTATGAAGGCATAAAAGAGGCATTAGAAACGTTCGGAGCTGAAAACAAAAACGGATTCTATATTATAAATCCAATTCAGCCTCCATACAGAGATTTAGTGCAAAATAAAATAACAGGCATGGCTGAGTTAATAATGATTACAGATGAGTCATGCACTGAGTGTTATGATGTTACAATAAACAAAAGAATAATAGAAGGAATGGGTGTTGTAATTGACAAAGAATCAACATTTGATGTAAATTCTGCTGAAGGAAAAAAGCTTATCTCAAAATATAATATTTCAAAAGTTCCTGCTATTCTTATCTCTCCTGAAGCAAGAGAATACAAAACGCTTGTTAATGCATGGAGGCAGGTTGGTTCTATTGAAGAAGATGGCTGGTTTGTAATGAGAAAACCTGAGGTATTAGGTAACATTAAGGTTGTAGAAAATTTATAAACAGGGCTGCTTTTAATCTTATAAAATGAGGTTTTCCAAAAGCTTAGCGTTTGCATTACTGTCGGCAGCACTGTTAGTTGTTCTTGCTGCAGCAATGTTTGAAGGAGTGTTTGCCTATCAGGACTCAGTTTCAGCAGTCTCAGATATTCCATCAAACTTGCAGAAAGTAACTGATTATAATACTCAGCAAGCAGAATTTTATTTTAAAAATCTCTCATTCATTATAGCGTTTATTGCAGGAATTCTGGCAATGCTGACTCCCTGTAGTTTAGCAATTCTCCCAGCGTTTTTTGCCTACTCTTTCAGAACTAAAAAAGAGATAACAAAGATGACTCTTGCTTTTTTCTCAGGGTTTGCTCCTGTTTTTATTGTATTAGGATTATTAGCAGGATTTCTTGGAAAGACTATTGCAGTGTTTCAGCAGGACAACCAGATTTTAGTAAGAATTGCTGGCTTATTGATAATTATTTTTGGTTTTATGGCTTTGTTTGGAAGAGGATTTAGTTTTTTTAATGATGTTAGAATTTTTCAAAACTCTAATGCAAAAAAGTCAAAAGGTATTCTTAGCGTGTTTTTGTTTGGAGTTTTATTTGCAACAGGATTTACAGTATGCATGAGTCCTATTATTGCAGGAATACTTCTTATAGCAGGAGTATTGCAAAACTATCTTTATGCGTCAATACTAATGTTGTTTTACTCTCTGGGACTTTTTGTTCCACTTTTTGTTATCTCCTTGTCTTTTGACAGATGGAATTTCCCAGAAAAGTTGAGAAAGATTAACAAAAAGATAGGATTTCCTCTTGCAAACCTTGTCAGCGGTGCATTAATGATTCTAATCGGAAGTGTTTTTTTGGTTTATGGAGGAAGTTTCATAGTTGAGTATATTGCTATCGGAGAGCTGACAGCATGGGTTTATTCTGTTCAGAAGAAGATTGTATCCTCCAAAATAATAAACATCATAGGTTCTTTGCTTATTATATGGATTTCATATCTTTTAATTAAAGCTGTGAAAAATAGATAGTTTTTTACTTTTATCTATTTTTTTAAAGACTTCTCAACCTTATCAATTATATTAATTGTCCCGTATCCTTTTGAATCCTCACTATTTTGAATGAATCCAGTTTCTCCAGATTCAAAGATTGTCTTACTTGCGAATTTCAATATCTCATCTTTTGTTCCATTATCAAATGCAGAATTTCTAATCTTATCAAAAACCCTTAGACAGTTTCTTCTATGTAGATTTTTAAGATATAAATGCATTCTTGCATTATAATTCTTTACTGATTGAAATAGCGCATATCCTACTATTGCCAAAAACATTGTTCTATTTACAGAGTCATACAAAGTATTAGAGGTTGTTAAATTGGAATTATTGTATAGGAATAACTTTATAAAAAGATATACTGATACTGCAAATATTAATATAGATACTAGCAACCAAATATATGCCGCTTTTTTATTAGATATTGCTTCATCATCAAAAACCTTCTCATACTCAGTAATCCCTATTTCTCCTACCTTTTCTCTAACAGACTTTAATATTCTATCCATTTCTTCTTCCTTTTCTTCAAATATCTTAATCTTACTATTTAGCTGATCTTCTAATTTACGAATATTATCTCTTTTTGGATTCTTTCTATCTAGATAAAGTTGATATCTTTGAAGAATCAAGTTCTCTAAATCATTGTTTAAGTTCTTTACATGATTAATCAAATTTGACCTTTCACTAACAGGATTAGGTGATTTTGTAGCATCGAACTCTTTAATTCTCTGGAATACGTTATAAAGCTGACTAATCAAGTTTTTAATAGGATTGATATCTGTAATAGTAGTAAAATACTCTGGATGTTGTTTTAAAGAAGATATTCTATCTATTAAGTCTTTAATTAAATCTCCTATATCTACAAAGTTAAATTCCTTTTCTTTCTTTATTAGTTCCTCCACTTTGAATTCTGATACAGATTTTATAAGATTTTTTAACTCTTCATCCAATTTACCCTCCTCTACTTAATCTTGTAAATAAATCTTTATTTATAAAATTATATTTTATTTCTTAACAAAAGTCTAACACTCTTTAAACTTGCAAGGCTCTCCTTCAATTTCAAATTCTATGGTATCGTGATTTATTCCAAACGATTTAGCAGCAGACCTTATTTTTTCTTTTAGAGTTGTTAGCTTATTATGGTAAGAAAGGGTTTAAAAATCTGATTAAACTTGAATTTAAATGAAGTTTACAAGTGCAGAATTGAAAGACTTAACAGCCGCATGGCTGATGATTTCTTTAGCATTTGCAATACTTCTGTCAGGTGCTGATACTATTTTCATAAATCCTATGCTGTTTTTTCTTTCTTTTGCAATTGCAGCACTTACAGCAGGAATCGGATTTCTGCTGCATGAGGTTATGCATAAATATGTTGCTCAACAATACGGCTTAATGGCAGAATTCAGAGCATTTTACAATATGCTTTTTTTAGCTATTGCACTCTCATTTTTCGGGTTTATAATTGCTGCTCCCGGCGCAGTAATAATTCAATCATACAGGGGATATATTAGCAGAGAAAAAAACGGAAAAATATCTCTTGCAGGACCAATGACAAATATACTGCTTGCTGTTCTATTTCTGGCTTTAATTCTCTTATTTAAACCTACAGGAATATTTAATATGATGTTTTCATACGGTTTGACAATAAATTCTTTACTGGCGTTGTTTAACTTAATTCCATTTATTCCTTTTGACGGAAAAAAAGTCTGGGACTGGAACAAATCTGTTTACTTTGCCAGTGTTGCAGCAGCTCTTTTCTTGTTTTTAATAAGAGAGTTTGTTTAGAACATCAACCATCTATTTTGGAGTATTCACCAGTGCAACACATTGATATAAATAGGGGACTTTGTTGATAGAACTTTTTTTATGAAGTTATCTTTTCCATTATAATATATTCCGTTACCTTCATCATCATAAACTTTCTCTTTTGTTTTTGGATTAAGATAAACAAATCTTTTGGTAAGACCTTTCTTTGTTTCAAGTCCGGCTTTCTTAAAAAATCCTGTTTCAGTTGTAAACCCTAGAAGAGTTTTTCCTGTTCTTTTTGCATAGTCAATCATGAAAGAGATTAGAATTTTCCCATAGCCCTTTCCCTTCTCTAAAGAGATTATGCTGCAAATTCCCATTATATTGTAATCTTTTCCTAAATATCTTATCTTAATCGGCCTTAATCCTCCTAAGGACACTACTTTGTTTTTCTTTTTAACAAAAAACCATAATGTCTCTGGCTCATAATCTTTTGAGAAATTCTTTTTTTCTTTTACACCCCACTCTTTTATTCTCGCCTTATTTATTATTCCTTTCTGATGGTTTGTGAGATTTTTATTTTTTATAACCTCTAATTTCAGATTACTAATTTCTCTCTTTAAATCATTCTTCATTTCATTATTTAAAAATCTTTTTTTAAATACCTTTCTTAGTCTCTTGTATTCGTGTTATCCGATAGACAAAACATTTAAATACTTATATGAATCTAACACTCATATGAGCAAAGGACACAAGTGTATCCGTTCAGGCAGTGCAAAAATATCTGAAAAAGAGCTTTATAAGGCATATAAGATATTCTTCGGCACTCTTGTTTCTGAATCACGGCTTAAAATAATAAATCTCCTCAGGAAAGGCAAAAAAAATGTTTCAGAGATAACAAAGAGTCTGAAAACAGACCAGACTGCTGTCTCCCACGACTTACGAAGACTGAAAAAATGCGGATTTGTTCATTCAGAGACAAGAGGAAAGTTCAGGTATTATAAGCTCAATGAAAAAACAATCAGGCCGCTAATGGATTTAATAGACAAGCACATGTCTGCTTATTGCATTCATATTTTAAGAGGTAAAAAATGAGTTTGCACACAAACTTAAAGGTAAAAGCATGGGCATATGGCATAGGAGCAATACTAATAGTTATTGCAATAAACTTTACTATTCTCTCTCTGCTAGGTTTTCCTTCTATGGCTGTTGAGATAATTAAAAAATACTTTCCACTCTTAGTTGTTCTTGTTGGAGGGTTTGGATTGCAAATAGGTTTGTTTGCTTATTATCGTAGTCTAAACGCTGTAAGTTGTTCAACAGCTGTTGCTTCAGGAAGTGCATCAGTGATAAGTATGGTGTCATGCTGTAGCCATTATCTTTTAAATCTAATACCTTTCTTAGGAGCATTGATAGGAGTATCTGCTCTTGCATCACTCTCAAAATACACTCTTCATTTTATAATATTTGGAATTGTCTCTAATGCAATTGGACTTGGAGTTATATATTATCAGACAAATAAATTTCATAAAAGAGTGAAATGAAAAGAAGAAAAAATAAAAGCATTAAAGGTAAGCTGAAAAAAGCAAACAGAAAATTGATTTATATTGCAATAGTTACAATACTATTAATTGCATTGTTGTTTGCAACACTTATGATTCAAGGAGCATTCCAAAGCAACCTTGCTGTAAAAGGGAACTCTCAAGAATTAGATAAATACAGGTCAGAGACAATTCCAGAGGAATGCAGACTTCCGGAATATAAAGACAATGTTGACTCTTGGAAGGCTCATCTAAGCCATCATGAAAACACTCTATACTGCTTAAAATACTATGAATGAGAAAATGAGAAATAAAAATTTTATATATGTTGTTGAAACCTCTAAAAGTTTTGAAGAGGCAGTTGTTTCTTTATTAAAAAGTATAGAACTTAAAGGATGGACAGTGTTTCAAATATATGACATTAAAGAAAGGCTTGCAGCAAAAGGTTTTGAGCAGGAACAGCTAAAAATTATTGAGATTTGCTCAGCAAAACACTCCCATAGACTGCTTAACAAAAACAGGCTGACCTCTTTATGCATGCCATGTAGAATAAATGTTATTGGAAAAGACAGCAAGGCAGACAAAGTAAGAATTGCTGGAATGAATCCCGTTATAACCCCTCAGTTTTTCCCAGAAGTTAGTGTTGAAGATGTTTTGGAGATTGAAAAAGACATTAAGGAGATTATTGATAATGCTAAATAAAATGCAGCTGTTCAGAAAAAAGTGCCAGTATTGCAGGAAGAAAATAGACAGAGGTAAGGAGATATTCAGAGATGTAAGAGATCCTGTATTTGTAGGAACCAGAAAAAAGGCATTTTGCTGCATTGAGCATGCAGAGCTTTATGAAA
>WAQV01000086.1 GCA_015520065.1 Candidatus Pacearchaeota archaeon
ATAATATACTCTTCTTTTAATATAATCTGTTATAGGGAATTCTGCTTTTTCTATTTTGTATTTAGAAGTATTCGGCTTCTTGAACTTGTATCTCTTTACTCCTAAAAACCTCAAAAGTTCATTAAGGCCATCTTCTGTTTTGATTTTTTCGAGAGAAGTTACATGTACTTTTTTGAAAAGCTTTCTGTATGGTTTAATATACTTCTCAAAATCACTGTAATTCTCATAATCTTTAGGAATTCCTTTATGCAGTTCTATTAACCCTTTAATGCTTTTTTTATGGTCTTCTTTGTTTCTAGTTATGAAGATTATCTTAACATCTCCGAGCAGCTCTTTTATTCTGTAAGCTGCCAAAGAGTCATAACAACTCATAATTGCAAAATCAAGAACTACTTTGTTTTTCTTAAAATGTCTTAAATACCATTCATTGGATTTGAAGATTCTAGGGCTAGGATATTCTGGATGAGAAAGAAAATAGGGTTTTATGTTAAAGAAATTTATTTCCTTTTTTTCAGGAAGAAATATCTGTGGATGTTGTTTGAGAACATCATAAAGGTATGTGGTTCCGCATCTAGGAAACCCTGCTATGATTGCGTTTGGTTTAACAAGTTTTTTCATTGTAAAAAATTGTAATAAATTTTACTAAGTATTCTGTTTACCAAACAAATTAAAATAATCTGCTATCATAGAGACACATTTTTCAATGCTATTTTTTTCTGTATCAACAATTAAATCGTATTTCTCAGGCTCTTCAAAAACATCATCTACTCCTGTAAAGCCTTTAATTTTTCCTTTCCTTGCAAGAGCGTACATGCCTTTCACATCTCTTCTCTCGCATTCTTCAAGGCTGCACTTTACATAAATAAGCTTAAACTTATCTTCTCCAATTATCTCTGCTACATAGCCTCTCAACTCTTCTGTTGGAGAAACAAATGAAGCGAGAACAGGAATATTTTGAGAATTTACAATCTCTGCAACTGATGCCACTCTTCTTAAGTTTTCTTTTCTGTCTTCATAAGAGAATCCTAAATCATTGCACAAACTCTTTCTTACAACATCTCCATCAAGCCTTACTACAGGCTGATTATAGCTTAAATAAATCTCCTTAAGCCTGTCGGCAAGAGTGGATTTTCCTGAACACGGAAGTCCTGTAAACCAGTAAGTGCAGGCTGTTGACTTAATTAGATTATCTTCTTTCATTTTAAGAATGTTTTAACAGTTCAGAGTAGTCTGAAACAGTGTCTTTAATTATCTTTTCCCATTTATATTTGTATGCATGCTTTTTAATGTTTTTCATTCTTAGTTGCAATATTTCCTTAATTCCTCTAACTATCTCTTTTGAATTTCGCGGCTTTATTAAAATCCCGTTTTTCCTGTTTTCAATCATTAATGGAATCCCTCCAACATCTGTAGCAACAACAGGAAGGTTTCTTGCCATTGCTTCCATGATTGTCACTGAAGCTCCTTCTTTTGAGGATGGCAAAATTAAAGCATCAGCAGCACTCAAATAAAGAAGTTTTTTCTCTCCAAAAACTCCTCCAAGAAATTCTACATTCTTTAAGTTGTTTTTCAAAACATACTCCTTAAACTTGTCTTCCTCAGGACCAAAACCTATAATCTTTAATTCGATATCTCTGCTTTGGGCTTGAAGTTTTTTCATCGCCTCTAAAAGATAAGGAATTCCTTTTACAGTGTTTATCCTTCCTATGAAGAGGACAATTTTCTTGTTTAGCGGAAGCTTCAGTTTTTTCCTTGCAGTTTTTTTGTTTATCTGCTTAAAATAAAAATCATCAATTCCCATAGTCTGGAATTTTACTTTTGAGTTTGGGGCTACTTTTTTAAGGTAATTCATTTCATCCTGGCTTAGGGCATAAAAACACTTGACATTTTTTAATACTAAATTTTCCCATAGCTGTCCCAATAGAAAAAACGGAAAAAAGAGTTTGTAACGCTTTGTCTGCCTTACATGTTTTAATGGCCAGCTTCCTCCATGGTGCTGAACCACTAAAAGCTGATTTTTGAAGAAGGTAGCAATAAGCAAACCATGCAAATTATGAATTTCGTGAATATGAATTATCAGTTTGTAGTTTTTCTTTTTGCTTTTCTCAATCTCTTTTTTTAACTCTCTAAGCATAGGCAGAGAAAAATCCAAAGCATACATAGGTGAAAAACTAACTGGAAAAAACCTGAATAGAACTCCTGAATCTCTAAACTTTGTTTCTTTTTTTTCAAGTTTTTCAGGAGCCCAACATTCCTGTTCAATATCTGGAAAAAACTTCTTCATCTGCCTAGAGGTTTTTGCATACCAGTCATTAAGCACGAGCTTTTTCAAATCTTTTTCACCTTCACCTAAAAAGTAAGAGTGGGAAACATGTGCTATATGTATGACTTTAAGTTTCTGCATTTTATCCAATCCCTTTTTTGAGCATCCTTTTAAGTATTACAGGAACAGCTCCTGGATTTTCTAAAAGCCTTCTTACTGCTTTTGAAGGGTGCCTTATTGCAACATTAAGTATGTTCCGAGGAGAAAGTCCTGGATTTTTCTCCAGAATTATTTTCTCAAACTCATTTCTTATTTCTTCCATTCTTTTTTGTGAGATATCAGTAAGCCCAAACGTAAGTTTATTTAAATTAAAATTTCTCCAATCAATTTTGTCAGGGATTAAACCTTTTTCTCTGCACATCTCCCATAATTTTGTCCCTGGAAAAGGAGTTGTGATTGAGACTCCTACTCCATCTAAATCATTTTCAAGAATAAATTTTTTTGTCTGCATTATTTCTTCTTCAGTTTCTGTTGGGCTTCCTATCATGAATGAACCGCAGGCAAGGATTCCTGCTTCTTTTACAAGCTTTATTGCTCTTCTGTTCTGTTCTACAGTTGTAGTATCGTTTTTCAGCATGCTTAACACTCTCTGACATCCAGATTCCAGTCCAAAGGTAATCTGCTTGCAGTTTGCTTCTCTCAAATATTTTAATATCTCTCTGTCTATTGTAGAAACTCTTGCTTGGCACCCCCATATAATCCTCAGTTTTTCTTTCTTATACAATCTGCAGAATTCTTTAATCCTTGGTTTATGGCATAAAAGGTCATCATCCATAAAAAATACTGCTTGTGTTTTATACTTTCTTTCCAGTTCTTTAAATTCCTCTATCATTCTTTGCGCACTGTTAAATCTTACTCTTAAACCTCTCCAGCTGTTATGGCAGAAAATGCAATTAAAAGGACATCCCCTTGTGAATAACACTGAATTAAGTCTTGTATTTGGAGGAACAAAATGCAGATGCGTTCCGGGAGTTCTGTCTTTGCCTTTTTGATAGTATTTCACATTTATCATATCTCTGTTAATTTTAGGAAGCTCATCAAGGTCTGTTATTACTTTTCCTGTAACTATTCCTTTTTCAACTCTTCCCTCTAAAATTTTTACTAGTGCATCTTCTCCTTCGCCTTTAACCACATAGTCCGCATACTGGAGAGCTTCTTCAGGCATAACACTAACATGAACTCCTCCGAGAATAGTTTTAAAACCATTTCTTCTGCACCATTCTGCAATCTCATACGCATCACTGATTACTGCTGTTGTCCCAGTTATGCCAACAAAATCTGGCTTAAGCCTCTTTATTTTTTTTAAAACATCCTCTCCTGCAAGCTGGTCTGCAATTGCAACCTTATGACCGTGTTTTTGAACATATGCTGCTAGAGTTAACAGATTTAATGGCTCGTGAACTCCATACTCATAATCCTTGCCGGGATTTACCAATACTAACTTAGCCATAGAAATTCTGGAAAGAAATTGTTTATAAACTTAATTGAACTATCCTCTATTCCTGCACATAACAACAACATCTCTTGAAAAAAGATTCGGGTATACTTGAGCCATTATGCTTAAAATCCTGTCAATTCCTGCAAAAAATTTACTGTTAGAACTTTTTCTCGATTCCCAGTGAAATTTCACCTTTATAACCTTAAATTCTGATGAAAGCAGGGAAAGAATATCTTTAACTCTTGGTTTGTGAATGTGTTGATGCTCCTCTACAACTTTCCAAGGCATTTCTGTTTTTCTTTTTATAGCAAGCAAATAGTAAATTCTCTGCAAAAAATTATACTCGTTGGGAAGAGAAAAAATAAATATAGCATCTTTTTTAGCGACCCTCTTCAGCTCTTTTATTACCTTTATAGGATACATGGTATGCTCAAGAGTATCTAAACAAAGAATTATATCAAAAAATCCTCTTTTGACAGGAATCTTTTTTCTATCAAGGTCTAAGAGGAAATCTTGTTTGCAGTTAGGATAATCTTTTATGTCCAGGGAAAAGTATCTTATATTCTTAGGTAAAAAAGGTTTTAAAACATGGTCTGCTGCTCCTACATCCAGAAGATTCATCTTTTTATACCTAAAATATGGAATTCTGCTTAAAAACTGAAAAGCTATTTTATTTTGAATTCTGTCTGATGGGATTTTCATTTTAATAATCTTTGAAGAAGAGGAAGCGCTTTTTATAAACATTTGCATAATCTCTCTTCTTAAAGGGTGGATAAGTTAAACTATCCTAAACAATATTTATAAATACATGTTTTTTGTTTCTTGCATGCCAACAATGAGTTTATCGCATAAACTGAAACTTCTCTCTAATTTTGTCTTAGCAGGAAGATTTAGAGAGATTTACAATATGTTTTGGGTGTATCCTTTATGGTGGAACCATAGACTTGCATCAACGCTTCTCAATAAAATTTTCCCAAAGCTGGGGATAGATTTGTTTCCTCCTTTTCTTGAAATTGAACCAACAACAGTGTGCAATCTTCGTTGCAGAGTTTGCGAGCATACCTACTGGAAAGAGCCTTCAAAGAATATGACTTTTAAGGAATTTAAGAAAATATTTGACAGTTTTGGAAAGCCAAAATGGCTTGGGCTTACTGGAATAGGGTCATCATACTTAAACAAAGATTATCATAAAATGCTTGCTTATGCAAAGTCAAAAGGAACAATCATAGAGG
>WAQV01000087.1 GCA_015520065.1 Candidatus Pacearchaeota archaeon
AATCAATGACGTTGAAAAGGAGGTTGAAAATGTTTAACCCTCTTAAACTATTAAAAAAGAAAAAAGAAGAAAAAAAAGATGAGGCTGCAGGAGAAGATACTTCTGAAACAAAAAGCCCTAAAATCAATGCTACTTCTACTACTGACAATTCAAATTCTTCTGCACCTTCTGCAGAAATCTTAAAACTCTCCACAGAGCTTGACAGGCTGAAAGCATCAGTAGAGTCTTTTGGAGAGATAAGAAAAGTGTTCAGTGAAAGAATGAACGGTTTGAGCGAGCAGATAGGAGAGCTAAGAGCAATGATTCTTGACAGAGACAGAACAATTCAAGAGATTGAACTGAAAGCAGTCAAAGCTGCTGATCTTGTTGAAAGCGTGCAGCCTGACAAGTTAATGATGGAACTGCAGAAAGAAGATGCAAAGTTTGAAGCTCTTAAAGCAAACCTCGAAGGAAATGAGGCAATTATGAATCGAATCATGGAAGAACTCAAGGAGATGAGAAAAAAGCTTGAATTTTTAAGAGGAATTGATGAAATAGTCAAACTTGCAGAAGAAGTAAAAAAAGAACTTGTTGAAATTAAAAAAGTTGAAGCCTCAATCCATGTTGAAAGCGATAAAGTTGAAACAATTTACTCTGAGTTAAGGAAGAAATTTCAGGAGATTGACTTGTTTAGCGACAGTCTTAGAGAGCTGAAAGCAAATCTTGAACAAAATATAAAAGAGGTAAATTCCTTAAAAATTAAAATAAGCGGACTGGCAGAAAAAGAGGAGCTCGACAGGCTTGTTCAGAGAGTGCAAAGATACATTGAAGCGTTGCAGGAGATAAGCAAGAAATCGTCATTAAGCAGAGATATTGCGCAGCTTAAAACACTCTTGGAAGGCCTGAAATGAATTGAAATGGAAAAAGAGGGTTTGAAGGGAAAACAGAGTTTTAAAACTCTGTCAGCAAATGAGGCAGAAAGAACATTGCTAGTGATTATGCTGTCAGTCGCAATGCTCTTTATATTTATTAGCATTCTCAACAGCATTCCACTGTTAGATGCGATACAGCCTACTGGAGGCAGTGTAACTGAAGTTAGGTCTGAAACAGCTCCAGCAGATACAGCTGGTTCAGTTCCTGCGCAAGCAGGGAATGTTACAGAGTTGAATATATACGGCTACTCAACAACGCAAAGCTGGCAAGGTTACTTCGGTAATGTTTCCGGTACAATCCAATTGGCTGACGCGAATGACAATGTAATGTACAACTGGAGTTTGGCAAATCCTCAAGGAGAGGTTTATGCATCAACAAATAGCAGCATAAGCTGGACAAACATACAATGCTTTAACTTTACAGCAACAGGCACTTATGTGGATGAATCAGGAAATGGCGGAACTACAAACTTATATGGAACAAATCTTTCTATTTTGGAGAGTATGTTTAACATCAACTCTACAGATGTTGATGGTGTTGATGAGACTTTCAGTCTAATAGGGCCAGGCACACACGACTTATTCTATACTGCAAATCAGGAGTTTACTGAAGGTGAATGCAGAAACACAAGAATTTATGACAGCTCAGGACAAGGAGTCAATGATAATTTTGAAGAAGTCTTGCTTTATGAGCCTGTATCAAAAAGCATCATATTTGCTGCACTCCTTGAACCTGGAAGCGTTGCAGGATTTGACGGCAAGGATTACGATTTTGAAATGCTTGTTCTGGAAGACGGCCATGGAACAGACACTGCAATAACAACTTATTACTTTTTTGTAGAGTTAGAATAAAGTTAATTTTTTGAATTCTCCTATTTTGCCTTCCGGTCTTCAACTGGCTTTGACTCTTGTTTTTTGGCTTTACTAATCTCTTTCACCTCAAGCTCCATATTGAAAACGCTCTTAAACTTGTCCTTAAAAAGCTCTGCAAACTGCACAAAGGGTTTTTCCACATGAAGAATTATCTTTTTATCTTTTACCTCGAACTTGAGTTTTCTTTTAAACAGAAACTCTATAAAGGCGTCTATTTTTTGACTTAAATCCTCTATTTTTCTTAAAACCCTGACTTTGTATATTACAGTTTTTCCTGCAAGAGGATTATTAAAGTCTGTTATAACTCTTCCTCCTGAAACAGAAAGGATTTTTGCAAGTCTGCCATCAAAATTAAAACTCTGTCCAGGAACTGGAGTTACTCTCTGTTCCCTAAAAACCCTCATAGGGATTATCTGTATAAGTTTAGAATTTCTGTTTCCAAAAGCTTTTTCTGGAGGCAGCTCAATCTCAAACTGGTTATTTTCTTGGGAGATTTTTTTTCCTATAAGAAACTCGTCAACTCCTTTAAGAAACATTCCTTCTCCAAGACAGAAGATAAATGGTTTTGCAGGAATATTTAATTTTGCACTCTCTAAATCTTCTTTTATATTTGAGTCAAAAATCTCTCCATCTTTAATTCTGCCAGTAAACTCTATCTCTATAAAGTCTTTTTCCTGCAATGTAAACTCTTCTGATTTCTGAGCCATAAAAGGAAAATAAGAAAAGGATTTTTAAAGGTTATGACTGAAAGGTATTTTGAAGAATAAATTACATGATTAAAAGAGTGTGTCATTCTTTAAATTTTTTAAGCATAAAAGAAATAATTAATCCTATTAGAAAATATAAAGGAATAATAA
>WAQV01000088.1 GCA_015520065.1 Candidatus Pacearchaeota archaeon
AGACAGTTACAAAAGTGTCTGCAGTAGGAATATTAATACTCGGGCTGTTAGGATTTCTTATATCTATTATCATGAGCATCTTTACTGTTTAGCAATTTATGAAAAAATCTTTAGTTTTTTGATTAATTTTATATACATTCATGAATAAAAATATTCATGGCAGTTGTTATAGGAATTGAGTCAACAGCACATACTTTCGGAATCGGAATTGTAAAAAACAGAAAAGTCATATCAAATATAAAAAGAACATATGCAACTGAAACTGGTGGGATAATACCTTCAGAAGCTGCAAAGCATCACTTTCATAACAAGCATGAAGTTTATTTTGAAGCCTTGGATAAGGCAAGTGAGGCAGGAATCACAGAAGACAAAATTGATGCAATTGCTTTTTCTCAGGGCCCTGGGCTGGCTCCGTGCCTTTTGGAAGGGATGAGGTTTGCAAAAGAGCTTGCATTAAGATTAAAAAAGCCTTTAATTCCTGTAAACCACTGCATAGCTCATCTCGAGATTGGAGAGATTGAAAAAGCAAAAGACCCTGTAATGCTTTATGTTTCAGGAGCTAATACACAAATAATTGCATATGCAGCTGGAAAATACAGGGTTTTTGGAGAAACTCTTGACATAGGAGTAGGGAACTTTATAGACAGTTTTGCAAGGTATGCTGGAATTGGATTTCCAGGAGGTCCTGCAATAGAAAAATTTGCAAAATCAGGAAAGAAGTATATTGAGCTTCCATATACAGTAAAAGGGATGGATATCTCTCTTTCAGGAATACTTACTAATCTAAAAAACAAGATTGAGTCAGGAAACTATTCTTTGTACGACCTTTCTTACTCTTTGCAGGAAACTGTCTTTGCAATGCTTGTAGAAACAGCTGAAAGAGCTTTAGCGCATACAGGAAAAAAAGAACTCTTGCTTGGAGGAGGTGTTGCCTGTAACTCACGGCTTCAGGAAATGTGCAAAATAATGTGCAAAAACAGAGTTACAGGAAAAGTTAAATTTTTCTGCCCTCCAAAAGAGCTGCTCGTTGATAATGGAGCAATGATAGCTTTTTTAGGAGAAAAAATGTTCAAAGCAGGGATTAAGTTTTCCTACAAAGAGTTAAATAAAGTTGACATTCTGCCAAGACAGAGAACAGATGATGTTGAAGTTTTGTGGAAAAAATAACCTCTATTTAAACTGTAATAAAATATTCACTCATAAATTTGAGGAAGAAAATAAAACCATAGAAGCCTTTTAGGATTAAAATACAATCTTGTTGAATACCTCAAGCTAAAAATTTAAAAGCCTAATTTTTCTTTAAAGTGTTAACAGGACCCGTGGTCTAGTGGCTATGACGTCTCCCTTACGAGGAGAAGATCGGAGGTTCGATTCCTCCCGGGTCCATTTAAAATGAGGTGTCTTTAGGCTTTTATCTAAAATGAAGAAATCCTCAAAATTAGAAGAAGAGGTTGCCGATGCAATATGCGGAATTATTGGAGGATTAGGATTATTTCATTTCTTGCCAAGAGGAATAATGGATTTTTATGAAAATGCTAAAAAATCTTATAATCCTAAAACTTACATAGTAACAAAAGTATCCACAGCTGCGTTGATTGGAGCAGGATATTATTATTTAGCAGAGAAAGGTCACTAGGCATACTTAGCAATCCCTGCTCTTACAAACTCTTTAAGCTTGTTTGGAGAAATTTCTAAATGCAAAAACAATGAAAAGAATAATAAATGCCAGAAAGGTTAAATCTTTATGTTAATTGACATTCACTCTCACATTGACCTTTACCACGCAGAACAGGAAGAGATAAAAAAGATAATAAGAAATGCTACAGAAAATAATGTTAAAATTATACTCAATTGCGGAGTAAATATCGCCTCAAACAGAAAAACTCTTGAGCTTGCTGAAAAGTTCTCTGAAGTTAAAGCTTGTCTCGGAATTTATCCTATTGAAGCGTTAAATCTTTCTGAAAAAGAGATTGAGAAAGAAATAGAGTTTATAGAAAAAAACAAAGATAAAATTGCTGCAATAGGAGAGGTAGGCTTGGATTTGTTTCATGCTTCGCAGGAGACTCTTGAAATTCAAAAAAGGATTTTTAGAAAATTCTTAGAACTTGCAAAAAAGCTGAATAAGCCATTAATTGTTCACTCCAGAAAGGCGGAAGCTGAAACTATTGAAGTTATTGAAGAATTCTCTTACAGCAAAATAATTATGCACTGTTTTTCTGGAAGAATGCAGCTTGTTGAAAGGATAATAAAAAACAACTGGTTTTTAAGCATACCTTGCATAATTAAAAGCTCAAGCCATTTTCAGAAAATAGCAGAAATAACTCCTTTAAACCAGCTGTTTGCTGAGACTGACAGCCCTTACCTGCATCCTGATAAAAAGCCGAAAAACGAGCCTTCAAATGTTGTTGTAGCTTATGAGAAAATTGCTGAGATTAAAAAAATTCCAGTTTTGAGAGTTGAAAAAGCCATTGAGAAAAGTTATAGAAATCTCTTTGAATAATTTTTTAAAGTTGAGTTTCCCTATTTAAAAACTAAGAAAACTGAAAATGCGCTAGTAGTTTAGAGGCAGAACGTCTCGTTGCCAACGAGATGGCCCGGGTTCGATTCCCGGCTGGCGCATATTCTCCATTAATGGAGCATTTATCTGTTTCTTTGCAGTATTAAATTAATGCAAATTTTATGTATTTTAATACCACAAGGTGGTAAGATTAAATTATAACTTTGCAATGATAACAAAATAGAAAGATTTATAAACTCTTAAGAGGTATTTTTGCCATGGCCAACCAGTATTCAAAATTCAAAAACTCATTTGAGAATTATATTGACTCATATCAGCAAAAAAATCATTACATCTCTGCTTCTGAACATGCAAATAATATTAAGGAGATAGTGCTCAACAGAAGAAAAGGGGAAAGATGGGCAAAGACTTTCGAGAAAGTTGCTAATTATCTCTCAAAAAATGACTTAAATTCTGAGGAAATAGTTTTTACTCAAAATCTTCTTTCCAAGTTCAGAAGAGAATACTCTCCTTTGAAAAAAAGAGTTTCAGAAAGTTATAGGGAAAAGCTGGACTCTATAGTAGGTTCTGTTGAGAGTATGAATTTAGGAATGTTTGGTGACAAGAATGTGTCAGAGATTCCTTATATAAATTCCAACACATCTAGTGCAGTTGGCACAAACTATCCAATGAGAGAAGACAGAGATGGAAACAGAGAGGGGCTTTACAGCTCCCTAAAAAAGAAATTCATAGAAGGTATTAGCGGAATTGCGCTTATGGGAATGGTTTTTTTGGGAACTCCTGGAGACATTAGCAAAGATTTGCAGTCTGCAACTGCAGCATCTCAAAACACTCAGATTGTAGAGAGTGTTAAAAGAGATGTGAGAGCATCCCCAGCAGAGGATAAAAAAATAAATTATGAGGTAAAAAATGAAACTTCTAATCCTGAAATTAAAAAGGAGATTAAAAAGATAAAGTATGACTCTAACTCTGTAGTTGACTCTCTTAAAAAGAAAGGTCTTCCAAGCGATTTTGAATACAGAAAAAAATTCTGGGATGGATTAACTCAGAGTTGCAATCCGCAGAGCAGTGCTTATGATTGGGAATATGTTGGCAGTGAAAAACAGAATATAATCTTAAATTATGCTGCAAAAACAAAAACTAAAGAAAAGATTGAGAGTTTAGTTAAAGAAGGGTGCATTTATACTCCTACTAAAAGCAGTGAAGTTAAGAGTGTTGAAGAGCAAAAGCTTGTTGCAAAAGACAGCAAAAAGAAAGTAAAAGAAAGAGAACAAAAATTATTGGCAGAAGAGAGGTTAGAGGCTGAAAAGCTTAAAAAGGAGCAGTCTGCAGAAGTTCAAGAAACTCAAGAATATGTGAAACCTGTAATTGATAAAAAGGAAGTTGAGAAGATTGTTCCTGAAAAGAGAGTTGAAAAAAGCGCTTGCCAGTATGTAGAAGTTACAATTGACAAGCCTTTCAAAAAACCTTATTCTGCAAACCTCTCAGAAAAGATAGCTGAAAAAGGATATTTTGATGTGCCAACTTTATATTCTACAATAGAATTTGGTTTTGAGGATGAAGCTCCTGAGGCAATTAAAAGCAAAGAAATAAACATATCTTACATAAGAAAGAGCAAGGAAGATGAAAGCAGAGAACTTGAGGAGAGAATCGCAATAATTCCTTCTCAGAAATGCTCTCCAGCAGATGAAGAAGGTTTTGGCGGAGACTGCCAGCCTGATTTTAGCAGATGGGTTGTTGTTGGGAAAAATTCATCATCTGAATATTTGGAGCATGAAACTGAAGACATAAAAGACAAAAAGCTTTTGACAGGAAATATTTACTGGTCAGAAAAGGATGGCTTCTTTAAGAAGCTCTGGAAAGCAGTGAGATGGTGGTTTGGATTTATTCCTAGTGCTGAGAGCCCTGTAAAAGCAAGGATAAGTATTGAAAATGAAGTTTGCGGAGACATCTCAATCCACAGCTCAACTCTTGAGAAAATAGTTCATTTAGGAATTACAGGTGCTGTTATAGGGACAGTTGCTGAGAGTGGAGGAGGAAAAGGAAAATCTATAGAGAAGATAGTTAACGGAGGATTGAAAGGAGGCCAGGGTCCTGGAGGACCTGAGTTTTAGAGTTTAAAATGAAAAACAACAAACACAAAACAACAATGAATATTCTTTTTGCAACTTATCTAGTGCTTAGTGCAATTGTTTTATCAGGATTCGTTAGTGCAACTGCTGACATAACATATAATTTTAATGTAAATAATGTAAGAGTAGTTATCTATGACTGTCTGGATTCTGGATGCAACAGTGTTTCAGGACCGTGGTTTGACCAGTCAACGAACACAGGAAGCATAACTGTTTCATACCCTACAGAATTAAGGACACCTTACGGATATGCTGCATACTATTTCAGTCCTGGTTATGTGCCTCAGGCATTCAACCCAACATGGCACGGAACAGGAACATCAACATACGATATAAATTTTAACAAAATTCAGAATTGCTATTCTCCTGTGGATAATCTTGCAGTAATAAACACTGCTTATGCTTATGAGCCATTGGTTATTTCATATACTGCGTCAGTAAGCGCAGACATAAGAAGCGCGTTTTCAGAAGCTGACAATGGTGTTGGATATGTGCCAACTGATTTTATAGCTGAATATTACTCTGCTGACACTGTTGCAACACTCACAATAAAGGACTCTAATGGAGTAACAGTTTACTCTGATAGCATTGAAATGACTGCTTTAAACGGAAACCCTCTTTATATGGATGAGGTAAGAGATGTGCAGTTTGTTTGGACTCCTGACACTGAGGGAACCTACACAATTAAAATCAGCTCAGATGTTATTGACAACCAGTGCTCTTCAAGCATACAGCAATCATCATCAAAAAACACAGAAGTTCTGCCTGCAAGGCCTATTGATGAATGCTACACAATACTTAACAACGCTGTATTAAGCAATGATATGCCATCTTCAGGAGAAACAATAACTATAAGCTATGACAAGATAAGCAATTATATTGATGCTTCAGGAACAACCTACACGCCAGTGCAAACAGCAATAACCTATCAGGTATTTGCAGACGGTGTGTTAATAGACAGTTCTTCTGCAAACCTGCAGGCAAACTCTGACCCTTATACTGCTGAAACATATTCCTTTGACTGGACATTCACATCAGGAGGAAACTATAATTTTGTAATAACTGGAATTGCGAACAGCCCTCTATGCTCTGGGAAAACAAACATTCAAGACCAGATAAGCTTAGAGATATTTGTTCCTGATACTGATACAATACCTCCTGCAATAACTATATATTATCCTTTAAACATAACTTACCCATCAGCTGTAACGTATATGGAATTTACAGCTACTGACCCTAATTTGGAAAGCTGCTGGTATTCAACTGATGGAGGCATTACAAATGTAAGCATAAGCTGCAGTTCTGGAGTTTTAGAAACTGTAAGCATCACCTCAGTTGAAGGAAGCAACACATGGACAGTTTATGCGAGAGACAGTTTTGGAAATGAGGCATTTGAAAGTGTAACATTTACAGTTGATACTTCAGGAACAAGCAATGACACAACACCTCCAACAATAACAATTTCTTATCCTCAAAACACTACTTATACTTCAAGTGTAACCTATATGGAGTTTACAGTTACAGATGATAATCTTGAAAGCTGCTGGTATTCAACTGATGGCGGAGCAACAAACATCAGTGTAAGCTGCACATCAGGAGTGACGCAAAATATAAGCTTGACTTCAGTTGAAGGAACAAATACCTGGACAGTTTATGCGAGAGATAGTTTTGGAAATGAGGCATTTGAAAGTGTAACATTTACAGTTGATACTTCTGCTGGAGACGGAGACAGCGGAACTTCTGACGGTACTGGCACTAAATCAAGTTCAAAAAAAGCTGTAAGTTACTATCAGGCAATAACTCCTGCAGGAATTGAAGAAGAAAAATACACTCCAATAATTGAGTTAAAAAAAGAGGCAAAAAAAGCATTTGACATGTGGACAGTAAATCTTATCTTAATAATTCTTATAATCCTGATAACAATAGCAATAATTATAACTCTAAAGAAAAAGAAGATTATTTAAGCCTTTTATTTCTGCACGATTTTCTTTTCATTCTTTTATGAAATTTATTATAAAGGCGGCTATCTATAGGCTCATAAAAATCTGAAAGATATTTATCATAAAATTCAGAGTTTATTCCTATGTTATATCCATCTATCCGTAAGGCAAAAGGAGTTCTTACTTTTCTTCTATAGTCAGGATCATTAATGATTCTGTTTGTTTCCTTAACAATATCATATATTGTTTTATATTTTCTTCCAGAATAGGTTCTTCCTGAACTTACAGTATCCCACATTGCAATAAGCCCTTCAATACCAACTGCCTCATAAAGAAGCTTGCAAAAAGTTTTTCTTCCCTGATAATCAACCATCTCCTCTAAGTTGATTTTTGCCTCCTTGACTCTTCCTTCATGAAGCGCCATATAATACTCTCGAATCATTCCAATCCAGGTTGCTTTGTCCTCTCTTCCATCCTCATTAAAAAACTTCGTATATTCGAGGTTATCAATCTCTCTTAATTTACTCCAGTTCAACACTATGCTCCTTCTCTTTTTTTTGAGGTCATTAAAATTCCCTTTTCTCATTGCTGTTCTTGCTTTTATCTCCTGAAGAAGCGATTACATCGTCTATTCTTAAAATCATAATTGCTACCTCAGTTGCAGAGTTTATTGCCTGGCTTTTTATTTTTAATGGCTCTATTATTTTTGATTCAAGAACATCCTCTATATTGTTTGTAAACAAATTCAATCCTGCATTTATCTCTCCAGAATCGTGCCTTGATTTAAGCTCTGTAAGAACGTCTATAGGGTCCATGCCTGCATTTTCAGCCAGAGTTGCAGGTATGAATTCAAGAGCTGAAGCAAATTCCTCCACTGCAAGCTGCTCCCTGCCGCTTAATTCTCTGGAAAACTCTCTCAAACGCTTTGCAAGCTCTATTTCAATTGCTCCTCCTCCCTGAACTATCATCTCGGACTTTAGAGAGCATACTACATCTCCTAAACCATCTTTTAAGGCTCTTTCAATTTCATCTATTACATGTTCTGTTCCGCCGTGGATTAGGATTGTTACTGCTTTTGGATTTTTGCAGCCTCTGACATAAGTAAGCCTATCTTCTCCGTGCTTTACTTCCTCAACCCTGTCTGCAGTTCCAAGTTCATTTGAAGTCAGCTCGTTCAGGTTGCTTACTATCTTTCCTCCTGTTGCTTTGGATATCTTCTCCATGTCGCTTCTTGAAACCCTTCTGCATGCATAAATTCCTGCTTTTGCAAGAAGATACTGGGCAAAATCATCTATCCCTTTCTGGCAGAAAACGACATTTGCTCCAGATGCCTTAACTCTTTCAATCATGCTTTTTATTGCTGCTTCTTCCTGCGCTATAAAGCTTTGCAACTGTTCAGGGCTTGAAATTGAGAGTTTTGCATCTATTTCAGGGCTTTTCAGCTCAAGAGGAAAATCAATCAAAGCTATTTTAGCGTTTTCTACTGAAAGAGGCATATCATAAGAAACTCTTTCCTTGTCAAAAACAATTCCTGAAATAAGCTCAGTATCACTTATTCCTTCTCCTTTTACTTTCTCTATCTTTATATTGTCAATATCAATATCTTTTCCTTCCTGAACCTGCTTTACTGCTTTTACAATAATATCGGCAAATTTCTCTTTTGCATCCTCTGCTCCTTTTCCAGTCATTGCTGTCATTGCTATCTGCTTTAAAGTTTCCTCATCTTCGGGAGAGATTTTTATAGCAATCTCTTTTAAAAATTCCTGGCACTTGTCAGCAGCCATTCTATACCCTCGGGCAATAACAGTTGGGTGGATTTTTTTATCTAAAAGTTTCTCGGCATTTTCAAGAAGCTTTCCTGTAATCATTACAGCTGTTGTTGTTCCATCTCCTACCTCACTCTCTTGAGTCTGTGCAATCTCAACCATCATTTTTGCAGCAGGATGTTCAATCTCCATTTCATTAAGAATTGTAACTCCATCATTAGTTATTATAATGTCATTTGTCGGAGAAACCAGCATCTTGTCCATTCCCTTCGGCCCGAGAGTTGTTTTTACTATCTCTGCAACCATTTTTGCTGCAAAGATATTGTTCCTCTGGGCATCTTTTCCGATGACTCTCTGAACATCCTCAGGCATAAGAACTATAGGTTTGTCTGCCATACTCTTAAGGCATCGACAGAATTTAAATAGTTTATTATTCTGCATTAACTTTCTTTAAGTGTCTTCCGAAGAATATTTAAATAAAAATTCTCTTTTCATAAAAAAGAAAAAAGGAAAATGGCTGAAAAA
>WAQV01000089.1 GCA_015520065.1 Candidatus Pacearchaeota archaeon
ATAGTTGTATGCATAGGCTTTTTCCCCTCCAAAAGAGAATTCAAGAGTGTGTTTTCCTGTTGTTAATACTCTGCTTGTTTCTGTTGCTGTCTGGTTGCACTGCCAGTTTTTTACTGTTATTATGTTGTTGTCCCTGTCATAAACATATCTGTCTTTGCTTATAGTTGTGTTTCCGCATTTTAGTTCAAGAAACTCGAGGTCTTTTCCAAATGTTGTTCCATTTATACCTCTTATTGTTAAGTCTGCTGTTCCGGTTGTTGTGAATTTTACACTCCAGTTTCCTCCAACAACAGGATAGCTCTGGACGTTGATAACCTTTATTAATATTTCAAAAGTTTGACTTGAAGGTATTTCCGGAATATTCCACTCTAAATAATCTAACAACCCATCATTGTCAGTATCATATGCTTTAAAATTTATATACCTGTTTTCTTCCTTCCAGTAAACCTTTATTAGCTCTTTATCGTTTGTAAGTTCTGGAATTGTAGTGTATGAGAGAACATTTGTATAGTTGAGTCCTGGAGGAGAGTAGATTGTTATTTCTTTTTTTCTTTCTGAAAGAGGTTTTTCTTTTGCTTTCGGAGGAGGAGTGTAAAACTCAACTATTACCTCCTCTTTGTTTGAAGAGAGATTTTTAATGTTCAGCACATAATGGCCAGGCTGTTTGTTTAAGGAAATAATTCTCGAGATAAGATTTCTTAAAATATTCCTATCAATCTCTACATCTATTTTTTCCATGCTCTTTGCAGAATAGACACTTATATTTTCTGCATAAGAAGGAACTATGATTTTTTCTTGATTACTGGAGATAGTCTTATTTATTTTCCAGTGAACCTCTTTGTTCAAGATTATTTTATTCTCTGAGGAGGATTTTTTAACATCAGAGGTTTCTTCATAAGAAGATTGCGATTTATTTTCTGAGGAAAGATTTAAGTCAGTTAAAAGAGGCTTTGTAAAATTCCTTATTTTAATCTTAGGTTGCATTACTTCAAACTCATAAAACTCTTGTTTTCTAGAATACTGCAGATTAAGAGCATACTTTCCTGGCTCTTGCGGCTTGAATACAAAAACCTCTTTGCTTCCACTAAGAAGGTAGGAGGTAGATGGAGTTATAATCTTCAAAGTATAGTTTTCTACCTTAGACAAGTCTATTTTTACGCTTTCTCCAAGAGCATAACTTTCTTTGGAGATTATTCCAAGCGCTGAAGATGAAACAGAAAATATTCCAACAAAGATTATTA
This sequence comes from Candidatus Pacearchaeota archaeon, assembly GCA_015520065.1. Classification (GTDB taxonomy): domain Archaea; phylum Nanobdellota; class Nanobdellia; order Pacearchaeales; family GW2011-AR1; genus WAQV01. The sequence goes on from WAQV01000089.1 coordinate 1,242, forward strand.
TAAATAATGTCATTAAACAAATTCCTCCAATACCTCTTTTTAAAACCCCTACTCTATCCATTTTTGCTCTTTTTGTTTTTTTGTTTTCTAGGAATATCCCAGTAAGGGCTTTTACAAGACGGACAGACTAGAGGTCGTTTTTTTAGTTCTTTATTGTGGCTGTTTCTTGGAGCCCAGATATGCTTGCATCTCTCGCAAATATATCCTTTAAGCTGAATATCCCCCATCTTCTACCCTCTTTTAAGTCCTCCAAAAAAAGAAATCTTTATTTATATACTTTGCTGATAAATATATTATGTCTGATAATATCTTTATAGTATATTACTATTAAGTAAACTAAAAACTAAGAATATCAGACAGTTTTATATATCCAAAATCATTCATAAAAAAATGAAGAAAAGAGGGGAGAAGTGTTTATATTATGCCATTATATTTATCTTAGCACTGCAAACCCTCTCTGCTGCTCACTACATGGTAGGGGTTGTAAATGATGCTTTAGATGGAACTTCTGCAAATGGTTATGAAGTGGTTTTATGGAATCCTGCAAACGGAATTGATGACAATCTGACAGACATTATAGGCCCTTCTGGAAATTCAGGAGCAGACAATACATATATGATTGACTGCGAATTATTAAACACTCCATGTACAATAGGAGATGAAATAAGAGTAAAGGTTTTGAACAATGGAAGCGATTATATTACAGATTATGTCAATGCAACTGTAACAGGGGCTGGATTTGATATTATGCCTAATTTGACTTTAAACTCTCCACCAAATGTAACTCTCGACTTTCCTGTAAATTATGCAAATCTCTCAAGTTCTGAAACAAATTTCAGCTGCACTGCAAACGACCTTGATGGAAATCTCGCAAATGTAACTCTTTATGGAAACTGGAGCGGAGGATGGCATGCAAATGAGACAAAACAAGCATCTGGAGACTCTTCAAATGTAAATTTTACCAAAATTTTGACAGAAGGAATCTACACTTGGGGATGCCTTGCAACAGATTCATTAGGAATATCTAAATTTTCAACAGAAAACTTCACACTAACAATAGACTTAACACCTCCAACAATATCCTCGGTTGAGTTCAATGCAACTAAGGATGTGTGCGAAGACACTTCCTATGTTAGAGTTAATTGCACTACGTCGGATGCCCTTACATCTATAGATAGCGTGATAATAGAGTCAATAGCTCCAAACAAAAGCAGAACAAATTATACTGCGCAACTTTTAACAGGAAACACTTACTATACAGACATACCTTTAAATGATGTAGGAATATGGAGTTTCAACTGTATCTCAAATGACAGTGCTGGAAACACTGTAAATAAAACCTCAACAGAGATGGAAGTTCACAGCAATCTTCCAGACCTAACAATAAACTATTCTGACATAGTATTCAGCAATACGGACCCTTTGGAAAATGAAGGAGTAATTATCTATGCTACAATAAATAACAATGGATGTTCAGATGCTAATAACTTCCTTGTTGGATTTTTTGAAAACGACCCTGACTTGCCTGGAAGCATCCAAATAAACGGAAATAAGACTCTCTCAGTTTCAAATCTAAGCAATGCTACTGCAAATGTAACATGGAATGCAAAGATAGGCTTTACCAATATATTCGTATACGCTGACATCAACAATGCAATATCTGAGTATAATGAATCCAACAATAAAAATAACAACACCATAACAGTAGGAGCCTGGCAGGAGTTTTACGGAAATGTTAGTATTGACAAAATCCTCTCTGATGAAGGAAAAAGAAATCTGACAGCATGGTTTAATGAGTCTTCAATAAGCGGAAATATTTTTATTGCTGACACTGAATCAAACGTTGACTGGCTTTCTCTGCAGGCAATAGGCAGAAATACTACTGATGGAAAAACCTCTAATGATTTTTCTGAGATTGATGCATTATTAAACATGACCTCTTTCAATGACTCTGTCTCAAATATTTTCACTACAGATGGAAATACTCCAATAGCTACAGATAGTTTTTTCATCTACAAGAACACTATTTACAATGTCCCTATAATAAACTCAACAAACAATACGAATTTCATTACAGGAATTTTATGGGACACTTCTGATGATGCCAGCAGTGATGGCGAATACAGCCAGGCAGACAAAGAAGACCTAGTTTTTGTTTCAAAAGTAAATAAAAACGCGCAGGGAAAATACGGAATTTATGATTATGAGATGAGAATTCCTGTAAGGCTTAGAGAGTACTATACAACTGACAGCAGTGATGTCTATATCTACTTTGACCTTAACTAAGCTTTTTGTTTTTCTTTATCCTCTTTAAGAATCTTTGAAATAATTCCCTGAATCATAGAGTTTGCTTTTTTAATGGACTCTTTAAAGAGATGTTCCAGAAAAAAGAATGCTTTTTTTGTTCTGTGTTCTGCAGCTTCTAAGAGTTGAATGGAGAGAGTTTTAAAAATAAAATACTGCCTGCTAAGTTTTACTCTTAAAAGAGTAAGAATATATAACACCTCTTCAGGAATTCTCTCTTGAAGCTCTTTTCTCCAGTTAAGTTTTAGCTTAAAAATTAGAAAGTCTGTCCTAAGCTGCAATCTCTGAAAAAATCCTAACTCAAGATTTAATGGCTCGACTTTAAGAGAGCTTATTTCCTCTGCATTTTTTCTAGTTATGGACAACTTTTGTCTTTCTGCACTCTCTTTTATGGAACTCTTCTCTTTATTCAAAAATTCCTGAACAGCTCTGTAATAATCCTCTCTTGCAGCCTTAATCTTGCTTTTATATTCTGCTTCAGCTTCCTTTAATGCCTTAAAGCCGTCTTTTTTTATTTTTTCCAGAAATTCTTTTTCAGCATCCTCAATTGCTTTTTTATATGCAGAATCTATCTCATTAAAATTCATTTTTTGCAATAACACTTACACTCATGGCAATTGCCAGGATTTTTCGTAAACTCGTAATTATAAAACTCCATCTCCAAAGAGTCGCAATTTATCTTGCATTTCATCTCGCAAGTGCCTGCATTTTTAATAGTGTGTATTAGCTGCCCTGCTATAACTGAACACTCGTCTTTAAGTATAAACTCTTGCGGAACGAGTCTGAAGTTTAGAGGGTTTTTTATAATCTCAAGTTGAACTAAGATAATAGAAACAATAACTATTAAAGCGATTATCAGCAATATTATTGCTGAGATAAAAAGCCATTTATTCCTGAAACTGAAACGCTTTCCTGATTTTGACTTTTTCTTTTTTCTTGGCATTAATATCTGACCAATGAGAGATATATAAATGTTTTTTACCTTCTCTTTTTCCTTGCTAAAGACTTCTTAAACAGGTTTATAATCTCTGACAGGGACTCCTTCAATTCCCTCTCTTCTTTCCTTATCTCTTCCTCTTTAGCCAAAAGATTAAAATATATAGTCTGCCATTCTTTTTCCAGCTGATGGAGCCTGTCTATTTTCTCCATCAGCTTTGCTTTAATATCACTGCCAATGCTCTTCAGAATAACCTCTGGAGACTGCTTTTCCCAGTATTCTCTCATCTGAGAAACAATATCTTCTGGAAAGAACTTGTTTCTATACCATGAATCAAGCTTGTCAAGATTTTCTACCTCATTCATTATGTTTTTAATAAGGTCTTTAAAAAATCCTTTCTCATCGTCAGTCAGTTCTGTGGAAGGTTGTTGAGGTTTTTCTGCACTGGCAGGCTGGTTTGGCTGCTGAACTAAGGATGAGAAGTCTTTTGTCGGAAGCGGTTTAAACTTTTTTTCCTCACTATCACTCTCTTCTTTCTCCTGAATCTGAGATTCCTGCCTTTTTCCAATCTCATCAATCATAAGGTCAGGCAGTTCTTCAGGAACCTCCTTTTTCTTAAATAGAAACGCCATTTTATTATTCAAAAAACAACAGAGGATATATAAATCTTTTGCCAGAAAATTCTTTCACTAACTAAAGATTTATGGAATGAAAAGACTATATTAATTAATCATCAAGTCCTAATTCTTTTTTTCTTCTTTTTAATAAGTGTTTATAATTTTCATTAAAGTAACTCCAAATTCTTGGATGAATATATCTTGCCACCAATAAAGCCGCTCCAACGGAGAGCAGAACAATTACCGCAATGCTTAACCAAAAGGGTGTTATCCACCATCTTTCATAAATCCAAGCGATAAATAAAAATAACCATATACCTACAACAAAGAGAACCATCCAGCTAAGATAAGAGATTACGAATGCTCTATTATTAAAACTTCTCTCTTTGAAAAAGACTGCTCGAGAATAAATATAGATGTATAATATTAAAGGAAGAATCAAGAAAAAGAAAAAGATTATTGCTCCAGTCAAGACATAAGGACTATTTAAAAATAATTTTGGCAATCCAATGGATAGTAATGCTAAACTTATAGAGACAATAAATATCATTAATCCTAATAGTGCATTATCAGTCGTTCCCAGTTGGATAGACTCATAAATTTCTTCCAATCTGTTAAATAAATCCTCTTTTTCTTCATTAGTTAGATTTAGCTTGCTCATTTTTTAATGAATGGGTGTTAATTTTTATTTTTTCCTATGCTCTTCTTCAAATAATCATCCACTCAAAGACAAGAAGATTTATTAATTCTCGTGAGAGAGTATATTTATGAAGAGAGGGAGAGGGAAAACTGAGAATAAAACTAAAAACGCTTCTGCCAAGTTAGATGCTATAAAAATAGCAAAACACGAGTTAAGAAGATGGAAAATAGATAAGGCAGTGCATTTTTTTCTTTTCACACTCTCAATAATAAGCTTGTTTTTGTTTTTGCTTGTTATCTCTTTGCATATACTTGAAATTACAGGATTTGCATCTCTGACAAGTGAAGGCGGATATATCACAGAAGTAAATATAACTGCAACAAAAGATGTTGACAGGTGGGGAGGAATTTATGGGCTTGTGTTAAGAGTGCCTGACTTTACTCAGCAACTTTCAGAAGATGTTAGCAGCGGCAGCATAGTAAGGGCTGATGTTTTTTTTGATTGCATCCAGTATGACGCCCAAGGCGGTCCTGAAGTGTATGCTTCAACAAACACTTCATTAACAATCTCTGCTGCAACTGTGCAGCCAGGAACTCCTGAAATGGTTGATGAGGTTCTCAACTGTTCAAATAAAGTATATTGCGCTAACAACACATTTACAAGAAATATGAGCATTTTTATAGGCTCAACAGAAATAACTGGCATTCCTTCAACTTTTACTTACAAATATAACGGAGAAAACCAGATATTTGATGTAGGAGTGTTGAATATCTCTGGAAGCCTGGCTTTTGTAAGCCACATAAATGAAAGCATACAGCCAGGATACAATCCAGACAATCTTGTAAATTACCAAATGTTGCTTCCTGTTCCTCCAAACTCTACCTTGACTTATTATTTTTACAATGACCCTAATGATGAATGCCCTGCAGGAGGAATAGGAAACACAATAAATGCAACAGTTTATGGATATGTGTTTGATGAAAGCAACAATCCTGTAGAAAACGCAACAATAACTGTTGCAGGGTTTTCAACTCTGTCAGACAGCTCTGGTTTTTACAACCTATCAACACTTGTTTTAGAAGGAAACTATACTTTACTGGCAGAAAAATCCGGGTTTGACCCTTATTTAGCTAATATAAGTATAAACTTTACAGATTATGTAGTTCATAAAAATATCACACTAAAAACTTTAACTCCTGGAGCAGGAAACACTACTACAGTCTTAGTATATGGGTTTGTTAATGACACTGCAGGAAATGCTCTTTCAGGAGTAAATATCTCTTTAGGAAACTCAAACACAACAACAAACAGCTCAGGATGGTACTCTTTCAGTCCAGTAGTTGTTATAGGAGAGCAACCAATAATTGCAGTTAAAGAAAATTATGATAATTACTATTATATGTTAAATATCACTTCAAACACCTCAACAATAAACCATAACATAACAATGAATCCTGCAAACCTTAATGATTATCCTACAGGCCCTTACACTGAGGAAAAAGTTGACAATGAAGAAGGAGACTCAACAATAAAAGAGAAAGCAGAACAGTTAGGGCAGGACTACTGGATTTCTGCAAAAGAAATTAACAAACAAATAAGAGAAAACACATTCATAGAGGAAACAATAAGCATTTATAATTTTAAAACATCTAACATGAAAGTTTTCTTTACAATTTCTTCTGAGCTGGAAGGCATTGTAACACTAAATAAAGATGCACTAACAATCTCGCCTGACAACTTTGACAGTTTAATCATTACAATATCTGGAACAAAGCCAATAGGAATTTACAAAGGAACTTTAAAGATAACTGGAGATTTAGAGACTGAAATCCCTGTAAAAATAGAAATAGTTCCAAAAAAGTTTTCAATAGAAAACCTGGTAATGGATATAAAGCTGTTTAAAGAAAGAGTAACTCCTGGAAGCAAATTAAAATACAAACTTAGCCTTGTAAACCTTCTAACAGAGCAAGGATATAAAATAGATTTGAAACATGTAATTCTTGATGCAAATAGCTCTAAAGTTTACCTTGAAGAAACTGAAAATGTTGAGATAAAAAACTCTCTTACATTGTTAAAAGAATTCAAAATTCCTGAAAACATATCTGAGGGAGAATACATTTTAAGAGTTGAAGCAGCATACCTTGGACTTTTCTCAAGTGTTAGCGCACCTTTTATAATTGCAAGACCGATTTATCTTTATTCATTCTTTGGAATACCTTTATGGATGATATTTATCGGAATGTCTGCATTTAGCTTTATTTTATTGAATGTCTTCTTATATCATAGACATCTTCAAAAAAAGAAAAGATACCATTTAACTCTTAATTTAGATTTGCTTCCTAAACCCTCAGAAAGATCAATAAAGATAGGAAAAATAGCTGAAACAAACATTCCTGCATATTTCAATTTAGATGACCTTACAACTCACGCTATTATTGCAGGAGCAACAGGAGGAGGTAAAAGTATTTCAGCTCAGGTGTTTATTGAAGAGGCATTAATGAAAGGAATTGCTGTTATTGTTTTTGACCCAACAGCTCAGTGGTCTGGGATGCTGAGAAAGTGTGAAGATAAAAAAATGCTTTCTTTTTATCCTAAGTTTGGGCTTAAGGAAAGCGATGCGAGGGCTTTTAAGGGAAATGTAAGGCAGGTTGTTAATTA
>WAQV01000090.1 GCA_015520065.1 Candidatus Pacearchaeota archaeon
ATCTTGACAATACTCAGGATGAGAATGAGAGAAAGATGATTTCTTCTCACTTAAATTCTCTTAAAAACAGTCTTTCAGAATCAGGAAAAAAAGTTCTAGAGCTGATTGATAAGATTTCTTTAGCAAAACCTCTTGATAAGAAAGAACCTTTAGAAATTAAAAAGGACTCATCACAGCAAGCAATAAAAGTAAAAACTGCTCCAGTTAGGCAAAAAACAGAGAAGCAAAAAAAAGAACATTCGTTTAAGGCAGAAAAAAGCCCAGATGAACTCCATCTCACTGAGCTAGAGAAGATAACTCTTAAAAGGCTTAAAAGAAAAACCTTTAAGCCAGTAAGAAAAGAGCATAAAACACCAAGCCTTTACGTGAAGCTTTCTACAAGGTTTTTCTCAAAACTTTCATCTGCTCTTATAAAGAAAGGTTTTTTCAGCTACATAGAAAATGACCTTCCAAAGACGAACCTGCAATTGTTACTGAAAACCTATGTTTCAATTGTCTTGTTTACAACTTTTCTCTCAGTAATAGCGTCAGTTTTTATCTTCGTATTTTTTCTGTTTTTTAAGATAACTCCTGAACTTCCAATAATAACTTTTGTCAATGAAAGCCTCTTTGAGAGAGCAATAAAGATAATCTGGATACCTTTTGCAGTCCCGATTGGAACTTTTTTGTTTATGTATTTTTATCCTTCTATGGAGAGAAAATCTTTAGAAAACAGGATTGATGAGGAGCTGCCTTTTGCAGCAATTCACATGTCTGCTGTTTCAGGTTCAATGATTGACCCTAGCAAGATTTTCAGCATCATTATTGCAACAAAAGAGTATCCTAATCTGGAAAAAGAGTTTATCAAGCTTTTAAACGAGATAAATGTTCTTGGGCATGACTTAGTGACAGCTTTAAGAAATAGGGCTTCTAACAGCCCGAGCAAGAAACTCGCAGAGCTGTTTAACGGATTGGCTACAACTATTAGTTCAGGAGGAAATCTTCCAGAGTTTTTTGATAAAAGAGCCCAGACCCTTCTTTTTGATTACAGGCTTGAAAGGGAAAAGTATACAAGAACTACTGAAACCTTCATGGACATTTATATAAGTGTTGTTATTGCTGCTCCAATGATTTTAATGCTTTTACTGATGATGATGAAGATAAGCGGTTTGGGAATATCTCTTAGCACATCAATGATAACCTTAGTTATGGTATTAGGAGTTACTCTTGTTAATATAATCTTTTTAACTTTCCTTCACTTAAAACAACCTAAGTAAAATGGAACTCAAAAAAATACATTTCATTGGAATGGGTGCAGGGTTATTCATAATCGCAATGTCTTTTTTATTTATGAATACTAATCTTTTCTTTTTTATAATTGGCATCGGAATTATAGTTGGAGTGTCTCCGTTTGTTTTTTATGCAATACGTGAGACAAAGATTGAGGCAGAAAAAGAAGAGATGTTTTTGGAGTTTGCAAGAAATCTTGTTGAAAGCGTAAAAGCTGGAAATCCAATAAGCAAAAGTATAATCAATGTGAAGAACAAGTCTTATGGAGCATTAAGCCCTCATGTAAGGAAGCTCGCAAATCAAATTGAGATAGGAGTTCCATTAAACACTGCACTGGAAACTTTTGCTGAAGATGCCAACAATAAGACAATTTCGAGAGCTTTAACACTGATAGGTCAGGCAGAGAAAGCTGGAGGCAATATAAGTGAGATTTTGCAGGCAGTTGCAGGAGCTGTCAGCATGTCTGACAAGCTAAAAAAAGAGAGAAAAGCAGTTATTTCAACTCTGGTTGTTCAAGGCTATATCATCTTTTTTGTCTTTATAATAATAATTCTCGTGATGCAGTTTAAGATTCTTCCAATGGTTTCAGGAATTGCAGATATAGGCAGCATTGGAGGGGAAATCTCTGTAGGAGGTGTAGGAGGAGTTAGCTCTGAGGACATAGCATCTTCTTTTTTATACCTGTTATTAATCCAGGGATTTTTTAGCGGTCTTACAATCGGAAAGCTTGCAGAAGGAAACATCAAAGCAGGGATTAAGCATTCTTTTGCTTTAATGCTAATCTCCTTTTTAATATCTACAGGAGCTAACCTACTCTTTTGATTTTTTAGGATTTTTAGAATAAATTAATAAATATGCCTGTCTTGAGGTAAACATGAAAAAGAGGTTAAAGAAAGGGTCTCATGTAGGAGTTGTTTTGTCTTTTGTAATATTTGTGACTTTTCTTGTTTTTTTGTATTCTGCAGTGCAGCCAGTTACAAAAATGCAGAAAGAGAAAAAAGCAATACTAAGTTATCTAAAATCAGTGCTGCTCGAAGAGTTTTCTGCAGACCTAACAAGAGTAACTCTCAGGGTTAATGACAGCGTTAATCTTCAGGAAGACTGCATCACTTTCAGGGATTTTGATATAGTCAGCATAACTAATGATCCAAATCCAGAAGGAAATCTAACTGTAAAGAATACTTCCAACAGCATTCTTAACTATTCTCTTCCAGGAAATAAACTCAAAATATCTTCTCCTGGAGCAGAAGAGAGATTTTTCAAGATATATTATTCTGCTGAGATAAGCATAGACTCTGATGGAGTAAGCGGAAACTGCGATAAACTTGATGCAGAGAATTATTCTGTTGGCCTTGCAAAAACCGACAAATATATATTCAGGTCTAAGGTAAACTCTACTCTTAATGAATATGAAAACTCTTACGAGAGCCTAAAAGAGAAATTTAAGATTCCTCCTGGAAACGAGTTTGGTTTCAGGTTTTTAGACAGCAATAGAAATGTTATCTTGGAAACAGAGAGAAAAAATCTGACAACAAATGTATATGTTGAAGAAGTCCCAATTAAATTTGTTGATGAGAATGCAGATATTCTTACAGGATTCATCCATATAGAGGTATGGTAAAATAAAAAAACCTTAAATACTATGCAAGCCTTCAATTTTAGGATGAAGTCAGGAAAAAGAGGATGGGTGAGAATTGTAGAGGCAGTAATCTCTTTGCTTTTAATAACAGGAGTTTTGCTTGTTTTAATAAGCAAAGGATACTTAAAAAAAGAGGATTTCTCTTCAGAGATTTATAGTTCTCAGTTGGCATTGCTTAGAGAGATACAGCTTGATGAAAATCTCAGAACACAGATTTTAGAAACTGACTTGTCTAATGGTCCAGTATCTTGGGATAATCCAGCATTTCCTCAAGATGTAAAAAACAAGATTAATGAGAGAAAGCCAGAACATCTAGAATGCACAGCAAAGATATGTCTTTTAGATAAAATCTGTGCTCTTGATAACTATCCAACAAAAGATGTCTATGTTCAGTCAGTAGCAATTACAGCAACTCTTCAAAAGTATGACCCTAAACAGTTAAAGTTATTCTGCTGGGAAAAGTAATCTTTAAACGCTCTTCTATTGAACAGCAATCCTTATAAACGCTTTTAATGGTCTTAAATTATGGAGTTGATAGCTCTTCTTTCATCTGGAAAAGGAACATGGGCGCAAGTAGCAGGAGTTATTAAGCACGGAGAGTGGGACAAAATAATCTTGCTAGGAGATGACTTTGCCAAGCAGTTTAGCTGCGACAAAAAATTTGAGTTTATTAAAGTTGACTTAAGCAAAAGAATAAAAGATTTAAGAGACGAGTTTTTAAATAAGCTTAAAGGAAAAATTGACGGCACTGAGGTAGCATTAAGCATTGCCTCAGGAGATGGCAAGGAGCATATGGCTTTAATCTCAGCTTTAATTAACCTTCCAGTAGGAATAAGATTTGCAGCTTTGACTAAGGAAGGAATCATTGATTTATAGTCTTTTTTAAAATGGCAAGAATAAATTGGATTCCAGACCAAGAGTATTATCAAATGAAAGCCCAAGACAATGACTTAGAAGAAGTTATTAAGAAAGAGATAAGTTCTTATGAATCTCAAGGATTTGAGTTTATTTGCTCTGTTAAAGTTCCCTTTGTTCCACCAAAAGTTAAGACTCCTTCAGGCAAGATTCTCTCATCATCTGATATTGAGAAAATACTTGGAGATTTAGAGTTTGGCAACAAAGACCAAATAGAAGCAATAAAAGCAGCAGAGTACTTTAAACTAAAGACATTTTACCTTTTTCTTGTTTGATTTCTGGTTTACTGTCCTAGAAAATGTCAATTTAGAGAGTATTAGCTACATTTTTGACGGAAAAATTTAAAAAGTTTTTTAAGTTAATCTTATTATGAATGGCGGTTTTTTAGCTTCAATAGGCTCAGTTCTTTCAGGAGGGAGTGCAGTATATCTTACTATAATGGGACTATTAAATGCCGCACTAGTTGCTTTTTTCTTTATGACTGTTTTTCAGTTCTTATCAATAATATTATCTAAAGATTAAAATGATCTCCGGATGGAAGGTTATTATTTTCTATATATGGGTTATCC
>WAQV01000091.1 GCA_015520065.1 Candidatus Pacearchaeota archaeon
TAATTAACAACCTGCCTTACATTTCCCTTAAAAGCCCTCGCATCGCTTTCCTTAAGCCCAAACTTAGGATAAAAAGAAAGCATTTTTTTATCTTCACACTTTCTCAGCATCCCAGACCACTGAGCTGTTGGGTCAAAAACAATAACAGCAACCCCTTTCATTAATGCCTCTTCAATAAACACCTGAGCTGAAATACTTTTACCTCCTCCTGTTGCTCCTGCAACTACTGCATGAGTTGTTAAAGCATCCATATCAAGATATGCAGTTATATTTGTTTCAGCTACTTTGCCAAGCCATAAAGACCTTTCAGTCTTTTTAGGAAGGGTTTTAACATAAAGCTGCATTTTGTATTTTTTTCTTTTTTCAATTATTTTTCTTATAATTATGAATGCAACAATCCCTACAATCAATACTCCTGCAAAAGCCATTAAAGCCCATACAGGGATAACTCCAAAAAGATTAATCTTCCAGAAAGGTATTACTATCTGAAACTCAGATTTTGATGACAAGGTTTTATTTTTATATGCAGCAACAGCTTCCAATACATAAAATCCTTTGGTCAGGTTTTCAGGAAAACTGAACTTTTTAATAATTTGAAATGAGCCAGGAATGTCCTTTACCTCAGAGCCTAAAAGCATAGAATTGTTGCCCTCTCTGCTGTGAAGATAATAGTTAAATGAAACATTTTTTATCTCATCTCTTGTAAGTTTCTTTACATCAACTTTGAATTCCAGCTCATCGTCTTGCGTAAACCTGTTCCTTAAACTTTCTACCTCAATAATAAATTCCTGAGTAAGAGTTTCATTTATTACACTAATATTTACTTTTATCTCTTCTTCAATATCTCCTGATATTGATATTTTTCCTAGGTAATTTTTAATTTCCTTGCCAAATATGTTGAAATATATCTCAGTGAAGTTTTCTGGCTCTACAACTGCTCCTGATGACTCCAGCTGTATGATTTCAGAGATGCTGTCATCTACCTTAAAAGAGACTTTAATCTCTCTTTCCTGAAGGTTTGTTATTTTGAAAGAGTCTTTAAAAATCTCTCCTTTAGGGATGGCTCTTTCAACCTTGCTTCTCGATATCTCATAACCATCTTTTTTTATTGGGCTTCCGTATGCAGAGCTTCCAAGAGATGCAGGAGTTAAAACTATGAGCGCTATTGCAAAAGTTATCAAATAAATTCCCAAGACGCTTTTTCTTTTTTTATTAATCTTTATCATCTTTTTGTTTCTCATTTTGTTTATTTTCTGTTTTTTTATCTTCACTATCTTTATTATCTGTTTCTTTACCAACATCTTTAGGAGGTTTTTTCTCACTTTCATCTGTTTTTGTTTTAGCCTCTTCTTTGTTTGCTTCTTGCTTTTTTGTTTCTTCAGAAGTTTTCTCAGCAAATAGGACACTGACTTTTTTTGATAGTTCCTCCATTTCTTTTTTCAACTCTTCTTTGTTCTTTAATGCTGTATCAGCTATTGGTTCTCCGTATGCAGCTTTTATTCTTATATAAATGTCCAGTGCACCATCAAAATCTTTCCTTGCCAGAAGCTTTTTCATCTCTGTAATCATCAGGTAAAGGTTTAACATTCTTAGACGCTCTTTATTCTGATGATATCTTATTGCAAATATGCTTGCAATTACTGAGAAAAATACTACTAAAATAAATATTAAGTTTGATTTAACAAATCCTGCAACATTGAACCTTTCCTCTACTCTAAATATGTCAGAATCAATAGCAGTTATCTCTTCACTGACAACTCTTGCTATAAAGAGATACTCTCCTTTTTTTGTTTTTGCAGGAACGCTTAGATTTTTTTCAAATGAAACAGCTCTTGATGAAAACTGAAAACTCTCTTTTTTTGAGTCAAGTATTTTTCCATAAAAATCAGTTATTGCATAATAAAGGCTGAGCTGCCTTTTTTCTATGTCTTTCATGTTTGTTATAATTATATTTGCCTTTACAATCTGTCCTGGCTTTACGCTTTTATATTTCTCTAAGACAGAAACATTAATGTCAAAAACTGTTTCTATTGATTTTACTATAATCACGATAGGAACTGTTTTTAACATTCCGCTAGCTTTTATTTTTATTTTTCCGTAATAGATATCTGGGAAAAGCCTCTTGTCTGCATCAAACTCTATTGTTACTGTTTTTGATTTCCCTGAAGAAATATTAAACTTGTCTGCACTTATTGTTTTTTTAAACTCTTCCAAACCTTCAATTTCTATTGAAAAAGAGAGATTTTTATTTCCTGTGTTTGTTATTTTGATTGTTATTGTTGTAGAGGAACCTTGTTTTATCTCAATCTTAAATGACGGAGGCAGTATCTCAAAATCTGTTTCAATCTCAGCAGCAGTTTTTTTCTGCGTTCCTCCTGTGTCAGCCTCCTCTTCTGTTGTAGATGATGAAGGAGGCACTGATGTTTGCGTTACAACAAAACTCTGCGCAGAAGTAACATTCATGTTCCCTGAACTGTCAAAACCATAAAACCTCCAGTAAACAGTTGTTCCTCCTGGAGCGCTAATTTGAATTCTGTAAGAGGAAGTATTTTGTTTTCCGCTAAAATCTGTCTGAGTGTAATTGACCCACCCACTTCCCTGGTTTATTGAGAAAATGTAGTATCCAAGAGCTACATTATCTGTCCAGTTAGCATAAAAATAAACATACTGGTTTTGAGATATGCTGTCAGAGTCTTTCCACAAATTACTCCACTGCGGAGGTTCTGAGTCATTTGTCACATTAATGAATACAATATTGCTGGTTGTGCTCTCATTAAATATATCATATGCAGTAAATGTTACATTCCTTACTCCTGTAAAATTGTAATCAGGATAAAAAGACACGAAGTTTGTTGTTGAATTAATAAGTATTGTTATATTCTCCACTGCTGATACACTGTAAGTAAGAGTTTCATTGTCTGAAAAATAATCATCAAGGTCAAATGCATCTGTAAGATTAGTGTTTTTTGCTATTGTCTGGTTAGGTATTGGTTGCAACAATATCGGAGGAGTATTGTCATAAGATATATTCATTGTCGTTTCAACATCATCAGCAGTGAGGAAGGAAGCAAATCCTGCAAAGCCAAACATGATTATTATAAATATTCCAGTTCCAATAAGAAAACCCTCTTTTCTCCCCATAACTTTATTAGTTTTTGGTCTCTTAAATACTTTTTGAGGTTTTTTACCAGATTCCCTCTTATAAAAATATATTCTGAATCAGCGAAGGGTTTTTAAAAACAAGGTGGGTTGATTATATAATTAAAAGGAAAGAGGGTAGATGCCAGATAGAGCTTTTTTTAAGAGAAAAAGGAATTATTTTGCTGTTCTTTTAGCTTTATCTGTTTTTTTGTTTGCGCTTGCTGCAGCTGCAACAAATGACTCCTCTGGCTCTTCTCATGCAGCTCAAACAGATACTTCTCAAACAGACACTGCTACTGACAGCAGTGCCAATTTACAGATAGCTGAATCTAATACTGACTCAGTTAGTAGTGATGATGCCTCTAAGAACCCTGAGACAAACCCAGACATAACATCCACTCAGGAGAGCAATTCAGATGCTGGACAAACCGGGAGAGATGCTGAAAATACTAAAACAAGTCTAACATCTAACCAGCCTGTTGAAATCACCCAGGGAACAGACAACACTCTTTCAGAGAGCGTTTCTGAATCTGATTTTTCAGACAAAAATGATAATAAAAACAATAAAAATGACGAAAGTACTAATTTAAGCGATGAAATTTATCTTGACTTAGATAAGATTATTGATGTTAATGCCTCTTTTTCAGAGCAAGAAGCAGAAATAACAGAAAAGACAGACAACTCTACACATTCTGCAAACGAGTTTATCAATGACTCTAATTCAGATATGTCTAATACAAGTGTAAAAGACAACAATGCTTCTGATAGGAAAATTCAGAACGATTCTTTAAACGAAGAAATCAATTTAAGCGATATAAGCAATAATTTAGATTTAGAAGATGAAAATTCAGGAGATTATTACGAATACATTAACATAGATGAGATTCAAGCCAGGAATAATTCTGAAAGTAAAAAAAATCCAGATGGTTCAACAAAAAACTCCTCTTCAAATGAATCAGGTTCAATCAAAGATGCAGACAAAAAAACAAAAAAAGTTCCTTATGTTTTATACAAGCATAACAAAAAAGAGATAGAAACAGAGATTTCATCAATTGACGAGGCAATAGAAATCAATAAAGAGGAGGCAGTAATAACAGAGAATGATAAATGGAAAAAGAAAGTCAAGGTTTTCAGCCAGAAGCATTTTAACAATTCTTTAACTGTTTATGCTGATGTAGAGGAAACCTCTGGAGAGAGCATTTCAGTGTTTTGGGTTGAAGAAAACAAATATATTGAGTTTCAGTCTTATGATAATAACAATAACGGTCTGATTGACAGGATTTCCTGGATTGTGCCGCATCTCTCAGAACAGAATTTTGAGATAATAGTTAATATTACGATAAACCAGACAGGAAATGAAACTGCAAACACAACACTCTCTGATAAAAGCATAACCATAAATCCAATCTCTTTTCCATCAGGAACAATAAATTACTCTCTTATATCTTTTTATTTTGAAGTTCACTCTGAAAATATAAGCTCTTTGGAATGCAACTTCAGTTTAAGCAACTCTACAAGCAACATAGTCAGCAAAGACTTGTCATTAAACAACAATACTTTAGACTACTCTCTTAATTTATCTAATGGAGCTTATAATTGGGATTTAATATGTTATGACCTAAACTCTTCAATAAGCAACTCAACATCAGGAAATTTTTACATTATGGTTAGTTACCCTCCAACTATTTATTTATCTGCAAGCAATAACAGCATAAATGAAGGAGATTCTGTAACTTTTGCAATAAACATAACTTCTGAAACTAATTATACTATTTATTATATATTGGATTACGGAGATGGGAATAAATATGTTTCTTTCCCTCCTGAAACAACAGACAGCCTATCAGTACAACTTGCTCATACTTATGCTGATGCAGGAAACTATACAGTAAATCTTAGTGTTTATGCAGATTATGCTGTTTTTGAGAGAACACTAAATGTAAAGGTTAATTCTTTAGTGTTTAATGATACATCAGCTCCTGAGATAACTCTGCTTGATCCTGAGGATGAGGAAACGATAAAAATTCAGGACAATAACAGCAAGATAAAGTTCTCTTACAAGGCCAGTGATAATGCAAAGGTAGATAACTGCACTTTTGAGTTGTACTATTATGGTAATAGTGTAGTTGGAAGCCTAACATACTCTGAAACAAAAAACATCACAGATGATGAGGTTGAAATAGAGCTTACAGATTTTGATGAAGGAGATTATTCCTGGAGTGTAATATGTTATGACAATTCCAGCAACTCAAACGAGGTTCAGGGAGACTTTACAGTTGTTTATGAAATAGAAGAAAATCTCTCAGAAACTAGCGAGAATAACAATACTAATGCTACATCAATTCCAAAAGAGGACGCAGAAAAAATAGATGAGATTGACTCTCTCATCTCTGGAATAAATGATTTCTTTGTGAAAGAGGAGAAATACAGCTCAAAGGAAAAAGAGGCAATAGAGGATATGGGCCTTTATGATGAGTTAAAGTTTTATAAGAAGAAACTTCTGCAAATGAAGCTTGACCTTGAGCATAATCTTGATTATGTTAGAGATGAGGATAGAAGGGAGGAAAGGAGAGAGGAGATTTTAAACGAAATTGAGGATATAAAAAGAAAGATTCCTTATGACCTGAAAGTAACTGACAGTTATGAATATTACAAAAACAGCCTTGAGTTTAATATGCAAGAGGTTGTAGATTCTTACATAAAGGCAAACGAGATAGTTCTTGATAAAGGAAAACTTAACGAGCTCGTAAAGAGGAATGAAGAGTTGCAAGAATACATATCCACTTCAGCAAAAGTAAAGCATTTAGAGATTTATTATAATTTTTCAAACGATGGTTCAGAAACAAACAGGATTGATAAGATAACTCTCATTGCAAAGGAGATAAAGCTTAAAAACTCCTCTGTTGGAGTTGATAGCATTATTGAAGTAATACCAAAAGATGCAGCAGAGTCTGCAGATGAGGTAGAGTTTATTAATAAAGATGTTAAGATTCTTAACCCTGACCCTGTATTTGAGATTGCTTTTGACAATATTGAGGACAACAAGATTGTATACTATATTCAAGGGTTTATTGATATGGAAGATATAGAGAAAACAACAACACTTTCTTTCAAAGAGTCTTTCCCTGAAAACAATGGGATTATCTCAGGGCTTACAGGATTTGCACTTATATCCGATTTCTCAGTAGCTGACAGCGTAAATAAAATAGGATTCTATTTAAGCTGGATTATAGCAATTGCTATTATTGCAGTGATTGGGACAGTGTCATACAGAAAGCTCAAAACTGAGAAATTAAAGAAAAAAAGAGAGTTTAGAGAGGTATTTAATATTATGGCTGACATAGAGTCAGCACTTAAAGAAAAAGATATTGATGCTGCAAGAAAGAATTACTATTCTGCAAAAGAGCTTTACAACAATCTTCCTGATGAAGGGAAGGAAATAGTTTATAGGAAACTTAAGAAGCTCTGCCTTGAGATTGATAAAAAAGATATGGGAATCCTCATTAAAGAGTTCTCTCTAGCAATAAGGGAAGGAAGAAAAGAGGACGCATTAACTATTTACAAGGATATAAGGAAGATATACCACAGAATGCCTTTAAGGTATAAAAAGATAGTTTATGAGAAAGTTATCCCTTATGTTAAAGATATTGAGAAGACTATATAGTTTAATACTTTTTTTCTTCCTCCCTTTTCCATATCACTTTTTTGTTAAGGTCATAAAGCCTTAACCTTTCCATATCATTAAACTGCTTCTCTGTAAGCTCTACAAATTGAATCGTGAAGTTGTATCTGTTTTTTATTTCTTCTATGAATGAATTTATTTTCTCTATCGGCAGAAAATTTCCAACTAAGAGAATTTTTGCTCCATGAGCTGTTTTTGACTCAAGAATTATCTTCTTTATTCTCGGGTGGCTCTTAACCTTCTCAATAAATTCAAGCAGCGGTTCATCTTCGCTTTTAAGAAACTTATTCAACGCCATTGTTTTCTCGTTTCTTTTAAGCCTATAGAATTTTGATTTTCCTATTGTGACTATCTCTACAATATCTTGTTTTATAAGCTTATCAACAATACGCAATGTTGTGGCAATATTTATTCTTGAAAGAGCAGAAACCTGCGTTAAAGAAAACTGTTTGTGAGGATTCTCAAGAAATACGTTTATTACTGCAATGATTTTCTCGTCAAATAAACTCTTTAAAATATCTATTTTACTCATGAATCATAGAGGATATCGAGATATTTAAATTTTTCATTTATGAAAGTTCTTTTCAAATTTGATAACATTTTTTCAAAAATGAAAAAAACGAAAGATTTATAAAGCCATTTATCTATAGTAATGACATCAGATAAAAAAGAGGGTAGAAAAAGAGGGTAAAAATGATGAAAAAAATTTCATCAACAACGCTTTTGGGAACAATCTTTGTCATAGGAGTATTAATGATCTTGCTGGCAACTCCTATTGCTCTTGCTATAGAGCCAACAGGAGGCAGCGTAACAGAAGTTAGATCTGAGACTGCTCCAGCAGATACTCCTGGAACTCATGATGCAATATCAGGAAATGTTAGTGAATTAACTATATATGGTTATTCAACAACTCAAGCATGGCAGGGTTACTTTGGTAATGTTTCTGGTACTATTCAACTTGCTGATGCGAACGACAATGTAATGTACAACTGGAGTCTTGCTAATCCTGAAGGAGAGGTTTATGCTTCTACAAACAGCAGTATAAGTTGGACAAACATACAGTGTTTCAATTTTACAGCAACAGGAACGTATGAAGATGAATCGGGAAACGGAGGAACTACAAATCTTAATGGAACAAACCTTTCCATTCTTGAAAGCATGTTTAACATCGCTTCAACAGATGTTGATGGTGTTGATGAGACTTTCAGTTTAATCGGAGCAGGCACACATGACCTTTTCTACACTGCAAACCAGCAGTTCTCAGAAGGAGAGTGCAGAAGCACTAGAGTTTTTGACAGCACTGGACAGGGAGTAAGCAACAATTTTGAAGAAGTCTTGCTTTATGAGCCAGTGTCAAAAAGCATCATATTTGCTGCACTCCTTGAAGAAGCATCAGTTTTAGGTTTCGATGGAAATGACTATGACTTTGAGATGCTGGTCTTAGAGGACGGCCATGGAACAGACACTGCAGTAACAACATATTACTTTTTCGTAGAGCTAGAGTAAGGAGGGAAACAAGAAGGTAATAAATAAAATGAGTGAAGCAAAAAAAAAAGACTGAAAGAGAAAGATAACTCTTTTTTCTTACTCTTGAGCATCTTTATATTAAGCATGTCTGTTTTTTTTATCTCATACGCTTCTGCAGCAAGCACTCCTCAAGGTCCTGAAAGTGTAGATATTCTTGCAAATGAGACTAAAGGAGCAGTAACCGCATATGAGCTGAATGTTTCAGGAGGATATATTACAACAATAAATATAACATCCTCAACTCAGAATGTAAGGTGGAAAGCTATTGTTGGAGATGTTGGGGGAAAATTCACCTTAGATGACACTACTGGATCTACAATTTATGACTGGACTATGACATCTGTTGCAGGAGAAGTTTATGCCACTCGAAATTCTTCTACAATAACATGGACAAACCTTACATGCGCAACTACTGCAAACCTTGAGGCAGAGAATGCAAACTTAAGTCATACATCTCCTGATGACAATATTACAGCAACTTTCAGTGATACAACTCATGCAGAGTTTTTTGTAGCTACAGTGAATATATCTGCAAATTCATGCCCTACTTTGAATACTTATGTCAATAATGCATCTCAGGACACAAGTTTTGAGGAAGTTGTTCTTTATGAGGCAGTAGGAGGAAACATAGTATATGCAACTATTCTTGAGCAGGATGCAACAGGTTTTGACGGCCAGACTTATGATTTCCAGATGATTGTTCCAGAGAATGGAGCAGAAGGATTTTCAGGAGCTACAGCTTATTATCTGTATGTAGAATTAAGTTAAAAATGGAAAAAAAAATAATCAGTAGAAAACTCTTAGCAGGACTAAATTTCTTAGAAGCAATTACCTTCTTTTTTCTGTTCATAGCCATTCTGATTCCATTCACCTATGATGCTCTTGCAGTAGTTGGGGAGAATAATGTTACTGTAAAAACTTTATTGCAAGTAGGGGCTGTGGCTCCTGAAATATTAAGTATTACTATTAATGATGGAGCTGCTGGAATTGACTTAACTGCAAATTCAACCACTCTTGTAAATGTATATATAATAGCAAGAGATTTTAACGGAGAGGATAACATAGACAATGTTACTGCAGAGTTCTTTGACAATTCTGCTTCTTTTTATGGAGATGCTGATGACAATAACTACCATTACACAAATAATAGCTGTACAATAAATTTATCTTATGGAGATATTTACGAGGTAAGTGCAAACTGTACCTTTGAGGTAGAATATTATGCAAATAATGCAACATGGAATGCGACAGTTTTAGTTACCGACAATACTTCCAGAACAGATTTAGAAAGCAACACAACAACAATAAATACTTTGTTGGCTTTGGCACTGCCTGACAGTATTGATTATGGAACTGTAAATGCAACAGAAGTGTCTTTAGAACAAATAGCAAATGTAACAAACATGGGAAATGTCATGATGAACTTAAGCTTAA
>WAQV01000092.1 GCA_015520065.1 Candidatus Pacearchaeota archaeon
ATAATCAACAACTTTTACTTCAAGATTTCTCCCAGATTTTCCATCTTTATTCTGCAGACATTCTAAGTTTATGAAACAATCTTTTAAGTCATACTCTATAAGATTATAATCTCCAGTTATGTCTTTATTATTGCCTTTTTTGATTAACCAATATCCTTTAGAGGAATCTGTAAATCTTAACTCTGTTCTGTCAAAAGTATGGATAAGTTTTCCCTTTATTTCTCTTCCAATTATCTTATCATTATCTAAACTAAATACAAACAAAGGATTTAGAAAATGATTCCGAAGGACTCTTCCATCTAATACCAATCGTTCATATGCTTTGTTTAAAACAAAATAATCCGGCTTTTCCTCAAATTGAGACATCATTTACAGCAAAAGAAAAGGTTTTATTTAAAGATTATTGTATTTAATTATTCATAAACTTCTTAATAATCTCCATTGCATCCTTGCCTGAAATCTTGCCTTTAAGTCCGAGTTCTTTCATAACCAATCCCATGTAGGCATTTGCAGTTAATCCCGGTTTATCTTTGATAATCTTCATTATCTTCTCCTCTATTTCAGAAATATCTGCTTTCTCAATCTTAACAGCCTCTTTTACAGGAGTGCCTTCTGCAACTCTTTCCATTACCTCTTTTATGTCGTTTTCAGAGATTTTTTTAGATTTAACATTTTCAAGAATATAACTCACAACATCTTTATTGAATATTTTTTCTGCTTTCTCCATAGGAATATTCTTTTTTGCAGCTATCTCTTTTGGAATAATTAAGAGTGTTTTTGCTACAGTTACAGGAGAGTTTATTATGCTTAACAGTTCTTTAAACTCTTCCAGTTTTTTCTGCTTAAAAATTGTTTTTATCATCTCATTGTTTAAGCCCATTCTGGAAAGCTCTTTTTCAATATCAGCTTTAAGTTTTGGAAGTGTTTTTTTTGCTTCATTTATGGTTTCCCTTGATATTTTCAGCAAAAGCAGGTCTGTTTCAGGATACATTCTTGCTGCTCCTGGCATTGGCCTTAAGAATTCGGTTTTTCCTGATGGAAGCGCTTTTCTTACTTCTTGCCTTGGAACTTTGCCTTCATTAATAATTTTCAGCTGCCTTTCAATTTCAGAGTCAATTACCTTAACTATTAACTCAGGGTCCTGGACACCTTTTATTTCAACCCTGCAACCTTTTTTTATTGACATGTTTACATCCTGCCTTATTGTTCCCAACCCTCTTTTAACTTTGCAGCTTCTTAAAATCTCTCCAATATGCAATGCAACCTCTTTTGCTTGTTGAGGTGTCTTAATGTCAGGAGCTGTTGCAATCTCAATTAGCGGAATGCCAAGCCTGTCAAGTCTGTAAATTGCAACTTTTTCTTTTTTTCCTATAATTCTTGCAGAATCCTCTTCAAGGCAGATGCTTTCAATTCCAACCCTTCCTGCAACTGTTTCCACATATCCGTCTCTTGCTATAAGCACTGTTCTCTGAAAGCCAGTAGTATTAGAACCGTCAATTACTGTTTTTCTCATTATTTGAGTTATAGGGAAAATCTTTGCATTAAGCAAAAGAGATATATGCAATGCAATTTTAAGAGCTTCAGTATTAATATCCAGTGGTGGTGATTCATCATATTCAACAAGGCAGCAGTTGTCATAATATCCTTCATAAATAAACTCTCTTTCTTTTTCCATCTCGTGTTTTGCAGCAATATCAACCTCTCCAGATTCACCTGGAACAGCATGTAGCTTTCTTTTTATTATTACTTCTGGTTTGTCAGACCTTAATACTGAGGGACACCTGCAGAAAAGTTTTCCTGTATCTAATTGCTGATGGATTTCCAATCCGCACTTAAGACCAACTTCAGAGTAATTTATTTTGCTTGTAGTGTCTGCCATTTAAGAAGAAAGAGCAGTGGGTTTATTAAATTAGTGATTTTCTTGCAAAACTTAAACTACCTTGTAATGCACCTAATATTATATTTAATTCCATATTTCTCATGCATTTTTTTAAAGAAGTTATCTAACTCTTCCTTGCTTATGTTACCTTTAACTATCATTTGTTTTCCATCGCAAACTTTTTTATTGAATGATATAGTCAGTGGTTTGTCTTTCTTATTTCTTAATCCTTGCAGAGCTTTCTGAATAGAGACCACTGTTCCTCTTTGAACTTTTGAAAGGCACACTTCATATACTCTTTTTTCCATTAGTCTGTTTTCTAATTCCTGTGCTGAACGAAGAACTTTTGATGCTATAAAGCTATGAAATAGTTCTTCTGAACTACTTGGGTTGTATAACGAACTCTTATGAGAGAACCTGTCTTCTAATGTATTTCTTAAGACATTTATGTAATGTTCTCTATCTGAACTATAAATTATTGCAGGAGGGTATCCTCTCTCTTCCAGGCAGAAATTCTGCAGTAATCTTGCAGCACGACCGTTTCCATCAACATACGGGTGGATTTGCACCATCCTTAAATGAGCTTCTATAGCTCTCATAACTGGATGAACTGTAGAATCCTGCTTTAGAAAACTAACCAAGTTATTAATAAGATATGGAACCTTTTCTGGGTTAGGAGCAGCAAAACCTCCAAACTGCAAGTCAGTTTTTCTGAAGTTTTTAGGAGTTTCTTTTCCGTCTTTAAAAGGCTGAATTATATGTCCTAATTGTGAAAGAGAGTAAAGAGAAATCCCTTCTCTTCCCAAGAAATCTCTTGCCTTTATTAAGCTGCTATAACATTTCTTTGGATATCTCTGAGACTCTTTCTTGTTCCTCCTAATGTCGTTCACCATCTCCTCAAGCTCAATAGAGCATGAGTGTTTGTCAGCTTCTTTTTTAAGGTATTCCAGGTATTGCACACTTACTGCTAGAGAATACTCTGGATGAGTCCTTATTCTTCCCATTATGTCATCTATATTGCAGAGTATTTTCTCAATCATCTCTCAGCAAAAACTATTTTATTTATAAACCTTTCTGTGATGTAACTCTCTCATAGTAGTTACTGAAACTCCTGTGAGGAGTGATAAAATTTATAATCTTTATATTAGATTTTATATTTATGAAAGAGGAGAAGAAATCAAAAAAAGACTTGAGCTTTATTCATCTGGAGCATCCTACATTCAGGGTTCCAACAACTTTCGGTCAAAGATTGGCGGACTGGATTACAAAGTGGGCTGGAAGTTGGGCATTTATAATAGGATTTTTGATATTTCTTGCCTTATGGATGGCATTAAATACTAGCTGGATTATTTTTGGCAAATCCTGGGATCCTTATCCCTTCATACTTTTGAATTTGGCTTTATCATGTTTGGCAGCAATACAGGCTCCAATAATCTTAATGTCTCAAAACAGGGAAGCGCAAAAAGACAGGTTGAGAGCGCAGTATGATTATGCAGTGAACAGGAAAGCAGAAAGGGAGATTGAAGAGATAAGGGCGCAGCTTAACAGGATTGAAAGACTTCTTAAGAAGAATTTGTGAAAATCCTTTTAACTATTTATAATATTCTCTTTAAATAAACTATAAAAACAGCCCAGAGGGCTATGATAAATGTTATTATGTATTCAAATGCTTTTGGATTGTCTTGCATTGGCAGCAGAATGTTCATTCCATAGATGCTTGAAACAGCAGCAGGTATGCTTATGAGTATTGTGAATACTGTAAGAAGAGTAATTATCTTGTTAAGTTTGTTTGATGCAAGAATAACAAGAGTGTTTCTTATGTTTGAGATTGTTTTTAGTGAAGCCCTGCACAAATTAAATCCTTGCTGAGCCTCAATTGCCAAATCTTCAATTCTTTCTTTCTCTTTTGCAGGAAACTTTGCCTTCTTTATTATTTTCTCATATACTAAGTTTGTGTAGTAATATGAGGCAACCAAATCATTTAAAATGCCTTCCTGTTCGAGAAGATTGTTTATCTGCTTGTCAGTTAGCTTTCGAATATTTGCTTTTTCCCTGTTAACTGCTTTAACAGTGTTTAAAGTAAACTCTTCAAAACCCTTGTTTATAAAATAAAATAGTCTTAGAAAGCATTTTATCTTTCTTGTTGTATCAAATTTTCTTTTTTTATTTATGATTTCTTTTATGAACTGCGGTTTGGAAGATGATAGTGTAAGTATAAAACTTTTTGAAAGCAATATTAAAATTGAATTAAGCTTTCCTGTATCTGAGGAGATTGTCTTTAGAATGACATAAATATCTTTTCCTATAAACTCTACCCTTGGAACTTCATTAGGGTCAAGTGCAGACAAAATATTGTTCCTGTTAATTTTAAACTTGCTACAGAGATATTCTATTTCCTCTTGCGTTGGAGAGATAACGTTTATCCAGCATCCTCTCTCAAAATTCTCTAATTGTTTAAGTTCAAAATCTTTTGTTTTAAAATACTCTATCATTTTAACTTCCTTAAATTTTTATAGAAAAAACCTTCTTCTTTTATAAAGTTTTATAGGTGTTTGAAGTTATCGGTCTCTGCTTTTAACTTTGCTGTTTGGTTATCTTAGATTATTATAGCTTCTGTTTTTGTGTCTTTTTCTTCATCAAAGTCTGCAACCAAAGCCTCAGTTGTCAGAACCATAGAAGCAATGCTGGATGCTGACTGAAGAGCATTACGCACAACTTTTGTAGGGTCTATAACACCAGCTTTAAACAAGTCTTCATAAGTATCAGTTTTTGCGTTGTATCCTATATTTTCTTCTTTTCCTTTAAGCCCTGCAATTACTTCAGAATCTTCCTTACCGGCATTAATTGCTATTTGTCTTAATGGCCACTCTAAAGCTTTTTTAACAATGTTCACTCCTACTTTTTCATCATTAGTAAGGTTTTCAGTTTTTTCAAGAATATCTTCTAACTCTTTTGTAGCATGATAAAGCATTAATCCGCCTCCAGGGATTACTCCTTCCTCAACAGCAGCCTGAGTTGCATGAAGTGCATCGTCAATCCTCATTTTTTTCTCTTTAAGCTCAGTCTCAGTTGCAGCACCTACATTAATAACAGCGATACCTCCACTCAACTTTCCAAGCCTTTTTCTTAGATCCTCTTTTTTGTAATCACTATCTTCCTGCTCTATTTGTGATTCAATTTGTTTGATTCTTTTTTCAATATCTTCTTTTTTCCCATGACCTTCGATAATTATTGTCTCTTCTTTTGTAACCTTTACTTTTTTTGCAGAACCTAAATCCTCAAGTTTTACATCCTCTAGTTTCATATCAAGCTCCTTTGAGATTACTTTTCCTCCTGTAAGCACAGCAATATCTTCCAAAAGCTCTTTCTTTTCATCTCCGAATCCAGGAGCTTTAACTGCACATACTTTAAGAGAGCCTCTTATGAGGTTTATTACAAGAGTTGTTAATGCCTCTCCTTCAATATCATCTGCAATTATCACTAAAGGCCTTCCTTCCTGATTTACTATTTCTAAAACAGGTATTAAGTCTTTTATGCTTGAAAGAGTTCTGTCAGTAATTAGTATGTAAGGG
>WAQV01000093.1 GCA_015520065.1 Candidatus Pacearchaeota archaeon
CAACTATTATTATAGTTGGATCGTCTATCATATACTTAAGGGAATTTTTTAAAACCTGGGTTATTCCTTCAATATAGCTTTCTCTTGCCTCTTTTCCTTTACCTTTATACAGGGGTCCTATCTCAAGCTCGTCTCTCCGTTCAATCCCGAAAAGTTCATAGGCATAGGCGTGTTGTTCGTGATAATCAATCTGTCCAACATACGGAGGTGATGAAAAAATTCCAGTTATCCTCTTATTTTTTAAAAGCTGATAAAAATCTTTATTTTTTTTCTTAACCTCTTCAAAAATATCAATATTTCTGCTATCTCCTGTTAAAACCTCCTGGTAAGCATTAGTTTTCAAATTCTTATATTCAGCTAATCTTTTTACTGTATCCTTTGCATACTTTTTAAACATGGGAATGAGAGAAAAAACAGGTTTGTAAATTTTGAAATGTTTATAGCAGTAATAAGGAGTGTATTGAGGCTCTTTTAATCTGTCCAAATCCATGTGTGTGGTTGCTCTAACTGAACGGACAGTTCTACTCAAAATTATCATTAAAGTCTTCTTTATATTTTCATCTTTTACATTTTGAATAATGTTTAGAATTTTTTGTGCCTCTTCTCTAACACTTGGAATATACCATCTGTCTAAAAAAGAGTTTCCCATTTCTTGACTTAAAGGAATGTTGTATTTTTTGATTAAACTCTGATAAATCTTTAAAAACTCATTCTGTTTTTCTATTAGATAATCTTTACTGATTTTTTCGTCTCTAAACTTTCTCTTAAATTCTGGTGATGGAAAATTAATTTTATTAAACTCTTCAAGTTGCTTTTTTAGTTCCTTTTCAAACTCTAAAATATGACTGTTCTCTTCATAAATTGTCAAAACTTTTAAAATCTCATTTATTATTTTCTGAAGTTCCACTAAATTAATATTTGCAAACTTAACTTCGGTTATTATTGTATTGAATTTGGAAATATCAATCCCAATACTGTGAATATTCATCTCGTTAGCTTGTATTAGGGTGGTTCCACTTCCTACAAATGGGTCTAAAACTATATCCCCTTCCTTAAAATACCTTTTTAGGAAATATTCAACCAGTTGCGGAATAAACTTTCCTTTATAGGGGTGTAGTCTGTGAACATGTTTTGTTCTTTCCCTTTCTGGTATCCAGTCAAAGGAAAGTTCCCAATTTATATCTTTTCCTATTTTTTCTCTTATCTGTTTTTCTTTGTTTAAAACATTTTTCTCATAATACTTCTTTAACTCTTCTAAAGAAACTAAAACTTTTCCTCTACTTTCATATTTTTTTATTTTCCCATAACTTATTAAATAAGAAATGTTGCTTTCTGTGATTTTCCTGTCCAAAAACTTACTTGCCCACTTAGAAGCTTCTTTTATTGTTAACAAATTTTTTTCTAATAGTTTCATAATTTAATCTACCCTTACAACAATCTTTCCAAAAAACTGTCTGCTGAGAAGTTTTTTATAAGCCTCTTTTACATTTTCAAGATCAAAAACTGAATCAATAACAGGTTTTAGTTTGTTTGGGAAAAATTTTAGATAATGGGCAACCTCACCTTTTGTCCCCATGTAAACGCCGTGTATATCTATATTCTTTCCAAATATCTTTCTAAGCTCTACTGTTGCTTCTCCTCCTGTTGTTGCACCAAACGTGATTACAGATCCACCTCTTTTTGCACAATCAATAGAACGGGCAAAAGTTTCCTGTCCGATATGATCAACAACAATGTCGCACAGATTTCCTTCTGTTATCTGTTTTACAGCTTCAAAAAAGTCAAGGTTTTTGTAGTTAACTATGAAATCAGCCCCAATTGACCTTGCTTTTTCAACCTTCCAGTCGTCTCCAACTGTAGTTATAACTGTAGCACCGAAAAGCTTAGCTATCTGTATTCCTGCTGTTCCAACACCGCTTCCTCCCCCATGTATCAAAACGGTATCTCCCGGTTTTATTCTCCCTCTTGTTACAAAGGAATGCCACATTGTTGTGTATGTTATTCCTATTGATGCGGCCTCCTCAAAAGATAAACCTTCAGGTATCTTAAAAACATTTAAATAGGGCACTTTTACATACTCTGCTGAAACACCGTTGTTCAAAACCCCAAGAAGAAAATAATTTTTACACAGATTATCCTGACCAGATAGACAATTTTCACACACACCGCAGGATATACCTGGATAGACTATCACTTTGTCTCCAGGTTTTACATTTTTAACGGCTTTTCCAACCTTTTCAACAATGCCAGAAGCATCTGATCCAAAGACATGTGGCATAGGTATCTGAGCAGGGTATTTCCCTTCCATAACCCATATGTCAAGGTGATTGAGAGAAAAAGCTTTAACTTTTACTAAAACCTCATCTTCTTTAATCTCAGGCTCAGGAATGATCCCGATCTTTATGTTTTCATAACTACCATGCTGTGTGTAAAAAGCTGCTTTCATTTTTATCCTCCCAAAATATCCTATAGATACAATTTTATACCGAAAATTAGGGTATAATAACACTAAAAACAATTTATAGGGGAATAAGTATTGAAAACTGATCTAAAGTGGAAGTTGGTGATAATATTTGGCGTTTTAGTTGCTGCTGTTTATGTTATTTTTTCAAAACCGGTAAACTTAGGACTTGATCTTCAGGGAGGAATGAGCATCACACTTGAGGTTGATGTTGAACATGTTATCAAAACCCAGTACAAACAGCTTGCACAGGACATAAGAAAAAAGCTAAAAGAAAAAAATATTGATGTTTTAGGAGTGAAAGTTTCTGAAAATGGTATTTTTCTTTCACTACTTGATCCATCATTTGGGGAAAAAGCTTTAAAGATAATAAATGAAAACTTTCCTCAAGTAAAAGCAGAAATATCTGATGGAGTTCTTTCTGTATCTTTTTCACAGTGGGAG
>WAQV01000094.1 GCA_015520065.1 Candidatus Pacearchaeota archaeon
CTTCCCACCTTTTTTTAAAAAACCTTTTTCTCTGCCAAGCTGTTCAATAAGAATCTCTGCGTCGCCTTTTGCATCAATTCCATAAAACTTCTCAAAAACATTAGGATGCTCTTGCATGAGTCTTGCAACAACATACTCAGGGTCTTTTACTCTGCTGTAATCTCTCGCGCTGAATTTTGTATGCTTTGCTATTGCTTCTTTTTTAGCATGAGAGTACTCTTCCTCTGGAATCACTCCTGGAGTGTCAAGAAGCAGTATGTCTGAAGCCAGCCTTAACTTTTGAATTCCTTTTGTGAATCCTGCCTCTGCAGCTGTCTTTGCAACGCTCTTTCCAACAAGCAAATTAATAAGTGAGCTCTTGCCAGTGTTTGGATATCCTATAACTCCTACAACTATTTTATTTTCTCCCTCCATTGTTTCCCTTCCCTCGGAAACCTTCACTTTGTCCCCTTTAATTATTTTAGGCTCTTTTTTCTTTATTTTGTGAGCTTCAATTTTAATCCTCTCTCTTAGTCTTCCTATGCCTTCTCTTTCTTTGCAAGAGACAAAAACATGGAGTTTCCCTTTCAAAGTTTCAGATATATGCTTTTTTCTTTTTTCTCCAAGAAGGTCAGCTTTGTTCAATACATAAATTATCTTCTTTCCTTTCTTTTTTGCTTCTTCCTCAAGAGACTTATTTCTCATTTCATCCGCAAATCTTGCATCTAAAACCTCTAAGATTATGTCAGAAACCTCTACAACATTCTTTATAATTGAGGGTATCTTTTGCCTCTGCTTTCTTATATTTTCAAGATGTCTTGTTCTTCTGCAAGAAAAACTGTATCTAACTCTCATATCTTTATTAGAGGCTGGAAACTTATAAAATGTTTTCTTTTTAACATTCCCAGTAAGATGTTAGCAAAAAGTTATTTTTTGTTACAGATATTTTTATAAACATCTATCTTTGTTCTAGAATATGCCGTTTGGATCTGGGGGAACTGAGTCAACAGGTTTAATTCGTGAGATTGTTATAGATAAGGATAGCTATCTTGGAATGGATGTTGAGAAAACTTTAAGAAACTACATAAAAGACATTATTCCTGAAAATAATCTCGCATTTTTCAGAAGAAGTTCTTTCCCTTTTAGCATCAGGGATTCTAAAACTCTTGCAATAGCGTACTGCAATATACCAAATGACTTACCAGGGGGCCCTTATGAAGACCCTTCAACAAATCTATATCATGTTCCTGTCAAAATCATAGATTACAAGATTTTTGGAGACTCCATTCTCGATATTGCCAATGAAGAATTTATGGGCAGGCGTCCTGACATGAAAGAGTTTGTTGCAAAAGAAGATTCAAGAGAGAAACTTGAAAAGATTGCAAAAGATTGTATTAAAAGGATTACAGAAATAAGAGAGATTGTTTTAGATAAGAACTTAAGTCTAAGAAAAGGAGAGAGTTTTGAGATACATCTAAAGAAGAATTTTGTTAAATGGTGTTATGATTTTCGTGAGTCTTCGCAGTATGCATCTATCAGGCAGAGCGACCTTGTTAAGATTCTCTTAAACGGAAATTGTTATTAACTTTGACAGACTAATAGGGGAACATTAAAAATATATTTAAGGTGCAAATTCTATTGTTGGTTATGAATATTAAAGAGAGGTTTATTGATTTTACAGGAGGATTGTTTTTTATTTTTGGCTTAACTGCAATTATTAACTCATTTCTATTTTATGGAATACAGCATGTTTTATGGTTCTGTTACGCGGGATTGATTCTAATGGGAATCGGTTTTTTAAAAAGAAATCATCTTTTAGTTGAAAGCCAGCTGAATATTCTATCTGTTCCTTTGATAGTATGGACAATTGACTTTTTCTATTTTCTAATCTTTAACCATTCCCTTCTGAACATAGTTGATTACTTTTTTGAACCAGGACCTCTTTTGTCAAAGGTTATAACAAGCCAGCATCTGTTTACACTTCCTCTTGCAGTTTATGCCATAAGATTTATTCCACCTAAGTCAGAGAATTCATGGAAGTTTAGTTTTATCCAGGTTTCAATTATATTCCTTATTAGCAGAGTTTTAACTGATTACGAGCAGAATATAAACTGGGTGTACCATACAAGCCTTAACTTAGGAATTCCGTCTAATTATTATGCTGGATTATGGTTCGTTATGGTTTTTATTATGATTCTTGTGACAAACTTAGCATTAAGGAAGATTCAGTCAATAAATTAAATAGGAACTCTGACAATGGGAAAAATCGCTTTAAAAAGCTTTATAAATGGAGATTCTTTATTTAAATAAGGTAAAATGGCAGCAGGAAAAAAAGAGAGCAGCTATAAAATACAAAATATTGTTGCAACTACCTCTCTTGGAAAGCCTATACCTTTAACAAAACTTGCACGAACCCAGCCAAATACAGAATATAATCCTCAAACATTCCCAGGACTTGTATTAAGAATTAAAGAGCCGAAGTCAGCTGTTTTGGTTTTTTCTTCAGGAAATCTTGTTTGCACAGGAACAAAATCAGTAGCACAGGTAAAGCAGGTTGTTGATGAGGTCATAAAACAGTTAAAAAAGATAAATGTAAAGATAACCATAAAGCCAAAGATAACAGTCCAGAATATTGTTGCTTCTGGAACAATAAACCTTAAACTCAACCTTAATTTTCTTGCCTTAGAGATGGAAAACACAGAGTATGAGCCTGAGCAGTTTCCAGGACTTGTTTATAAGCTTATTGAACCTAATGCTACTTTCCTTCTTTTCAGTAATGGAAAGTTAGTGTGTACAGGAACAAAAAACAAGCAACAGCTTGAGGAAAGCATGAAACAGCTTTTAAAGAATGTTAAAGATGCATTGAAGAATTATTAAGTTGTTTTTGACTGACTATTCTGCAAGTTAACAGTTTCTGTGTTTGTTGTCCCAGGATTCTTTCTAAGAGAGTTTCTGACAGATTCAATAAAAGCGTTTATTCTGAATCCCTCCTTGAAAATCTTGATTACAATTCCAATTACAATAAAGATAATCCCTATAAGAAGGCTTTTTAGAAAAACACTGTAAGCTCCTGAAAAAAGCACAGCAGAAATCTCAACAGCTGAAGCAAAAGGCACTATCTGTAGAAAGCTTTCAGACACAAGACCTGAAAGATATTCAAATATAAGATTAATTTTCATAAAAGGAATTCCTGAAAAAATGATTATGACTCCTGCAAGAATCGGAAGGTTGCTTTTGTTTTCAGTCAAAAAAAACATAACTGCAAAAACAATCAAGAGAATTCCCAAAACATAATAGAACTTTTCAGTCCAGTAATCTTTTGCTTTTTCTGAAACTAAAAACAAAGGAGGGTTCACTTCCTGAAAACACTGCCAGAAATCGCAGTTGTAATCTTTATAGTATGCATCATCTATAAGGCTCTCAATCCCATATTTTATTATTTCATCTGGACCTTTATTAACCACATCACACGGAATTGTAACAACAAAACCTTCCTGATTAATTACAAAATCGGATTTAGTCATACAGTATGCTTTTATTAAGGGATATTTTTCATAAAGAGTATTGCTGAGTCCGCTTTTTGTTACAACGCTTTTTTCAATAAGCTCTGAAAGAGCTGGTTTAAGTGTTGAGTACTCAAGAGAGTAGCTTAGACTAAGGAAAGTATTTGCAGAAAGTAGCAAGAGAAAAAAAGTTACAGAAAAAATAACCAGCAACCCTTTCCTTATAACCCCCATAAAGCTTAAATAGAAATATCCTTTATAAACTTAATGAGCATTAAAAAACTAGAAGAACTTGAAGAAAGATTAAAGGATAAAAAAGTTCTTAAATTTATGCTTGGAATTCTTTTTATTCTTATTGGAGTGGTTGGAGGATTTATTCCAATTATTCAGGGATGGATATTTGTATTGATTGGAAGCTATCTTCTTTTTGGCGAGAGATTCAAGAGAGTAATAAAAAAACTTAAGAAAAAGGATAGTAAGTAATAAATTACATTCTTTCCAGCATCTTAATCCTTTCTTCTATTGGAGGATGAGTGCTTGTTAAGCTTTTTAAGGATTTGAAAGGATTTGAAAAAAACAAAGGAGCTACTGCTTTGCTAACTTTCTTGCTTGGAGGTGAATAGTCATGTTGAATCTTTTTTAATGCTCTGATAAGCCCTTCTGGATAACGAGTAAACTTAACTGCAGAAGCATCAGCACTGAATTCTCTTTTTCTTGAGATTGCCATCTGAATAAGATAGACAACAATCGGAGCAAGGATTGCTATTACTAGTCCGATTATGATTAATAAAGCATTATTTCTGTTATCTCTTCCTGCAAACCATAGACTTCTTAAGAAGATTTCTGATATTATTGCAATCATACCAACCATAACTGTAACAAGAGTCATGTACCTTATATCATAGTTTGCTATATGTCCTAACTCATGTGCAAGAACCCCTTCAAGTTCTCTTCTGTCAAGTTTTTCCAAAGCTCCTGTTGTTACGCATACAACGGCATTTTCAGGATTCCTGCCTGCTGCAAACGCGTTTATCTGACTGGATTGCATTATGTAAAGCTTGGGCATAGGAAGTCCTGAAGCAATAGTTAGGCCTTCAACAAGATTATAGTAGTCTTTAAATTTCTCTCGTGGAGCTATTTTTGCACCAACAGAAGCAACAGCAATCTTGTCTGAGTTATAATATGAAAAAAGAATATAGCTTAGTGAGAAAACAACAGAAATAGACATTATAATAAAGAAGTATGACGGATTTAAAACCATTGATATCAGATAACCAAACATAACAAACACTATAAAAATTGCAATCATCAGTAAAAAAGAGTTTCTTTTGTTTCTTGCAATCTGGTCACGAAAATCTATTCTTTGCATCTTGCTTTTATTAAGAGCTGCAATGTTTTTTAAGGTTTCTGAAGAACCAATTCTAAATAGAAATAATAACTTATATAAAATTAATAAGCATACTTTACTATAATGATAAAAATAATCGGCTTTGATTTAGGAGGAGTCTATTTGAGTGATTGCTGGTCTAAATCAGTTAGGGAAAATATATCTAAGAAGTTTAAAATTCCTTTAGATATTCTTGAGGCTAGAAATAAGAAATTTGAAGATGAAATTAGTGAAGGAAATATTAATGAAGATGAATTTTTATGCAATCTATTCGATGGTTTTGATATAGATATAAAGGAAGTAAAAGCATATATAAGAGAACTTAATAAGATAGTTTTCCCTCAGATGTTTCAGTTAATGAAAAAATTAAAAGAAAACTATTCTTTGGTTTTAATGAATAATGAAGGAAAAGAGTGGAATGAGTTTAGAATTAAGAAGTTTAATTTAAGTGAAGTATTTAAAAAAACCCTCTCTTCTTGTGTTATTGGTAAAAAGAAGCCTAAGAAGGAATATTTTGAGAGAGTAATAGAGCGCCTTAATATTTCTCCAGATTCATTATTATTCATTGATAATGAAAAACCAAATATAAAAACAGCTGAACTTTTAGGCATTAAAACTATTCTTTTTAAAAATCCTAATCAGTTAAAGAAAGAGTTATTAAGATTAAATATAATCTTTTAACATTCCTAAAATGAGCCAAGAGAAAAACAAAAAAACAAAATTCAGAAAACTCGTTACAAAAAGAGGCACTTTAATTCTTGCTGGAAGAGATGCAGAAAGCAATGAGATGCTTATTAAACAGGTTGGCAAGAATGAGGAAGTGTTTCATACAGAGGCTGCTGGAAGCCCTTTTGTAAATATCAAAGGAGTTCCAAAAAAAGGTGACATTAAAGATGCAGCTATTTTCTGCGCAAAATACAGCAGAGACTGGAAAAAAAACCATAGCGATGTTGTTGTTCATAGATTCAAAGGAAAAGACATCTTTAAAACAAAAGATATGAAACTCGGAACTTTTGGAGTGAAAAAATTCAAAAGAATAAAACTCAAAAAAGAAGAAATTGAGTCTTGGAAATGTTTATAAACAATTTTGATTTTTTAGAGAGATGAAAAAGGTTCTCATAGGGTGTTCTGGGGCATTGCATATAGCAAAAAAAATTGCAAACTATGCTAACTGCCAATACTCTGCATTGCAGATAAAAAAATTCCCTGACAGCGAGATAGATATGAGGTTTATGAAAGATGTAAAAGGTAGAGAGGTTATTCTTGTGCAGTCTTTTTATGGAAATGTAAATGAAAAAATTGTTGAGACTCTTTTTGCAGGCTACACTGCAAAAGATTTAGGGGCAGAAAAAGTTACATTAATTGCTCTCTACTTTCCATACTTAAGAAAAGATAAACAGTTCAAAAAAGGAGAGTGCGTAAGTGCAAAGGTTATGGGAAGGCTTTTTAGTGTATTTGACAGAGTTTATGCTGTTGAGCCTCACCTTCATAGAGTTGGAAATTTGAGCGCATTTATTAAAAGAGGTAAGAAAATATCAGTAACACGAGAAATTGCAGATTTTATAAGAAAACTGAAAATAAAAGATATTGTGTTTTTTGGTCCGGATTCTGAAAGCAAGCAATGGGTTGAAAAAGTCTCAAGAGAGTTTAATGAAAAATGTCATGTTCTTGAGAAAAAAAGGCACTCTTCAAGAAAAGTCAGTGTAAAGCTTGAGAGAAAACTGGATTTAAAAGGCAAAACAGTCTTTGTTATAGACGACATAATCAGCACAGGAGGGACAATGATTGAAACTGTGAGAAAAATTAAGAGATTCAATCCTGCAAGAATATACTGCATAGCTGTTCACGGAATATTTGCAGAGAATGCTCTTGAAAAACTAAAAAAGCTGTCTGTCAGAGTTATTACAGCAAATACCATTCCTTCAAAAGTTTCAAAAATTGACATATCAAAAACAATTGCAAAGGCTATAAAATGTCAAAACTCCAATTAGGAAAAAACAAAGTAACTGACAGCTTTATTTCTGCAGTTAAAAGCCATTTTAAGAGACATAAAACAGTCAGGATTTCTGTATTGAAAAACGCTTTTAATCTTGATGAAAAGAAAAAAGAAACAG
The DNA here is from genome assembly GCA_015520065.1 of Candidatus Pacearchaeota archaeon. GTDB lineage: Archaea > Nanobdellota > Nanobdellia > Pacearchaeales > GW2011-AR1 > WAQV01. The sequence goes on from WAQV01000094.1 coordinate 6,984, forward strand.
TAAAACGTTATTCTGAGGAGATTTTAAAAAAACTCGGAAACAACTTTTCTGCAAAGATAATAGGATTTACAATAATTCTTAAAAAAAGA
>WAQV01000095.1 GCA_015520065.1 Candidatus Pacearchaeota archaeon
CTGAAGATATTGCTATATTAGTTGACCTTTTCAGAAAAATGGATTACAAAGAGAATAAAAAAGAATCTCATGAGAAAGAGGAGAAAGAAATAACGCAAAAAACACCAAAAAAAGTTCTTGAACAAGTTTCTTCTTCATCCTCTGAAAAACAAAAACCATCTTTTTATGAGAGAATTGTATCTTTATTTTCCGGTGTAAGAAAGTTAAGAAGGAATATTGAATTAGAGAAGGGAACTCTGCAGGATGTTAAGAGTATTTCAGCCACTAACAGGACCTTGCAACCACAGCAACCTATGCAGCAAAAAACAGAAAGAGAAGAGGATATGTACAGACAAAGAGTAAAACAGCTTGTTGAAGCAGATTCAAGATTGCAGGAGCAACAGAAAAAAGAAACAGAAAAGATTAAAGAGATTAAAAAAATAGAGGAGATTCAGAAAAAAAGCGAGATTCCTATAACTTACAAGAGAAAAATCAGCCCAGAAAAAATGCATGCAGAATACAAGAATATTCATGGAATAGATGATTTAAACAGGATAAAAGCAATTGTAAAAAGAAAAAATAGAATTTGAACAAGTTTAAGGAAAAATCCTGTACCTCGTGTTTACTAAAAAATACTCTAATAAGAATAATCCTATTGCAGCAAGAAGAAGATGCCTTGAGAGATTAAATGAAACTTTTTTTATCTTTAAATCCAAAATTTCCTTAAATATTTTCGATAATTCTTCCTCATTGTAAGCCCTGAAATATTTTCCTTCAGTTGAGTATGCTATTGATTGCAGAGATTTTTCATCCAACTTGGAGATTCCAAATGAAGTTTTTCCGCCTTTCTTTGTTCCAATAGCAATAGTATGGACAATTACATCATTCTCATTTGCATAATCTATAGCCTGACCTATGCCTCCCACATTTATCTGACCGTCGCTTAAAAGGATTACTGATTTTGCAGGAGCTGACTTTAAAATGTTTGTAGAAGTGATTATTGCCTCGTACAAATCAGTCCCTCCTATTGAACTTGTTTCTATATTGCTGATTGCTCTTCTAAGCAAGGATTTATCCTGAGTTAAATCCTGTTCAATAAAAGAGTTTCCTGAAAAAGAAATCACTGCAATCTCAGTTCCAGCAGGGACTGCCTCAACAAACTCTATTGCAGTTTTTTTTGCAACATCTATTCTGGAAGGAGGCATGTCATCAGCATCCATGCTTGAAGAAGCATCTATTGCTATCACAAAAGAGAATGTGCTGGTAGGAATTACTTTAGTAATTGTAAAACCTGCAACAGAGAAAATCATTAAGAGAGCTATTAAGATGTTTAAAACAAGAATAGTTATGTTTTTTGAGTAGAGAGTTATCCCTTTTATTCTTGCAATTGCTTCAAAATTAGCAAATCCAAGAGCATAGCTGTTTTTATGCCTTAATGCAAAAAAGTGTATAAATACAAATACTGGCAATACTGCCAGCAGAATCAAATATTGCGGATGAGTAAAGCTGACTCCCATTTTAGATAACAACAGTCTGGTACATCTTTGACCTTTCTTTGAGGAATATAGCAAGGTCTGCTACAAATGGTTTGTCTGTAGTAAGCTCTATAAGGTCAATCCCTCTTTCTCTGAAGGTTTTTTTGACTTCTTTTTCCTGTTCCAAAGTGTACCTTTCATAACTTTTCTTTGCAATTTGAGGATTTATTAAAATTCTTTGCTTTGAGGCAGTGTCCTCTATTATCACTTCTCCAGGAATGTCTGGAAGAGTCTTATCCAGAGGGTCCTTTATCATTATTGCCATTGTTTCATACTTTTTTGATATTATTGCCAAGTCGTCTTTTGCTTTCTGGCTCAATTTGATAAAATCAGATATGATTACTATTGAGGATACAGAATGGTCAACATATTTCATTGCAAATTCTAAAGCTTTTTCAATATTGGACACTCCTCCATAAAGAGAAGCATCTGTTAGAGTGTTCATAAATCCCCAAAAGTGCTTATCTCCTCTTGAAGGAGTTACGTACTCTTTGACCCTGTCGCTAAAAAACATATACCCTACACGGTCTCGCGATGTTAATATTAAGTTAGAAAGCGCAGCAACCACTTCTGCAGCATACTCGCATTTTAATTTTTCAGTTGAGCCAAATACCATATTGTCTCCCACATCAATTATAAGGACTATCTTCAGATTTTCTTCTTCAATATACTCTCTCACTAATAACTGATTTGCTCTTTTGCTAGCTTTCCAGTCAATCTGCTTTGCATCATCTTGAGGAGTGTATTCCCGAAATCCGTTAAACTCAAGACCTCTTCCTCTTACTATAGTTCTGTAAAGTTTTCTTTTTAGCTCAAAAGATCGCATCACAGACTGAAAAAGAGCTATGCTTCCAGGAATATCTGCATTTAGTTTTTTTCTTTCCATTATGGAACTTCAGTATTTTTAATAATGTATTCAATAATTTTATCAGTATCAATATTCTCTGCCTGGGCTTTATATGAGAGAATAAGCCTGTGCCTTAAAACATCATGAGCAACATTTTTTACGTCAACCGGCAGCACGAAGTTTCTTCCATTAAGCAGAGCTTCTGCTTTTGAACCTATAAACAAAGCTATGCTCGCTCTCGGAGATGCGCCTAGTTGTATAAACTCAGAGTAGAGAAAATCTTTTCTCCTAGTAGAGTTAATAATTTTAAGAATGTATTTTTTTATTTTTTCATCAATATATATTTTATGCACGAGTTTTTGCATTCCTATTATTTGTTTTGGAGATGTTACTGATTTGAGATTTATCTCCTCGAATTTCCTAAAAGTTACATTTTCCTCCATGAGTCTTAATTCATGTTTCTCTTCAGGGTATGCCATTTTTAATTTAAAGAGAAACCTATCTATCTGCGCTTCAGGCAAAGCATAAACCCCTTCTGTTTCAATAGGGTTTTCTGTCGCCATAACAAAAAAAGGCTTCGGCAGCTCAAAAGTTGTCTTTCCTATTGTTACATTATGCTCCTGCATAGCTTCTATTAAAGCAGACTGCGTTTTAGGAGGGGCCCTGTTTATTTCATCTGCAATAATGAAGTTTGAGAATATAGGCCCTTTGACAATCTCAAAACCTTTTTTAGGGTCATAAATTGTAAGTCCTATAATATCAGTAGGCAGCAAATCAACTGTAAACTGTATTCTTTTTGAAGTGCATCCGCTTACTTTTGCGAGAGATTTGATTAGAAGGGTCTTTGCTACTCCAGGAATACCTTCAAGCAAAACATGCCCTCCGCAAATAACCCCTCTAAGTAAAGAGTTTACAATATCCTCATGCCCGTAGAAAACTTTTGCAATCTCCTTTTTTATTTCATTAAATATGTCAGAGGCTTTTTTCACTTCAGACATGCTGGCTCTTTTTGCACCTTTGTTGTATGCTTCATCTTTTGCAGATGATTTAACTTTCCCTTTATCTTTCTTTTTTGTTTTTACAGGCATTTTACCTCTTTTTTTATCTCCATTGTTTATAATGAATTTTTATTATAAAAACTTTGTTTATGCGCCTATTCTTCTAAGTCTTTCTCTTTTGTATGAGTAAAATATGAATCCTATTATGAAGAGTATTATGCTTATAAGCCCTGCATAATTGAAAAGATATTCTTCCAGTTTTTTCTTTGCTCTTATTAAAGGAGGCTGCTCTATTGCCTTTTTGCATGCTTCAAGAGCTTCATTCAGTTTTTTATCAGCCATCTTTATATTCCCTTTTGCAGCATAATCTTTTGCTTCATCAACCACCTCCTTAAGTTCAGCACACTCCGGATTTCCTATAATGAATTCCTCTGTAAACAGTATTCTCTCTCTTACTCTCTCAGTTTCCTCAACATTGATAAATATTTTTGCCCAGTCATTGTATTCAGGATTTTTGACAGTTGCATTTATTGTTACTTCATATGTACCGGCTTCTTGGGTATTAACATCAACAATCAAAGTAAGATTTTTTCTTTCTCCTACTTTAAGGATGTCTATAATGGAATTGTCAAACGATGCAACTAAATCAGTTCTTTTAATATTGTTTTTTGATATTGTTGCCTTAAGAACTATTTCTTTTAAATCAACCTTTCCTGTGTTCTCGAGAGCTATAGGGATGATTAATTTGTCTTTCTTTTTTGAGCTTATAGGTCCAGGAACAATTATTTTCAGCGATATAGGTTTAATGCTTGTACTTCCTCCTCCTCCGCCACCTCCTGTAGATGGAGTGGTTGTTGTTGTAACAGTAAGTGTTACACTGAAATTATTGCTTGTTACATTATTTAAAATTGATGAAGTGTAGGATGAATTTTCATACTCAAATGCTGTAATGCTGTAATTTGCACTGGATGTCTGGCTTGCAGAAAAGTTTATTGTTGGCTGACTTCCATTAGTCCAGTTTGTTATTGTGACTGTTATACTGCCTCCGCTAGTGCTGTTTGGAACCAGAGTGTAAGTAAAGCCGATTGTCTGGTTATAACAAGGGTCTGCGGCATCTACATCATTGAAATAGTTGCTTAGTGTTAAAGAAGTTGCAGTTGTGTCCTGGATATTTGTTGTAAATTGCAGTGGAAAATTAGTATGGTTTATTGTAACATTCCAGGTTGTTGTGTTGCTTAGCTTTTCATTTGAAACATTTAGCGTAAGGTTTGCAACCTGCCCTGCAAGGCAGGTAGTTTCATCTGTAAAGTTTGATGTGAAATTCCATAAAAACTCTGTTCCATTGCCATAGCCGGAAGTGGAATTTCTTGAAATTCCATTTATTATTATCTCATAAGTAAGATTGTCTTGAACTGTATGATTGACTGTAAAGTTTAGAGTATAAGTTTCATTCTCAACCATGCTGAACAAGAAACTTTTAGGAGGAGAGAGTATTACAGGATAATCATATACCTTTATCTCCCATAAAAAAAAGTCTACAAGGCCGGAAGTATCATTTACAGAAAAGTTGATTACATAAACTCCTCCTTGAGTTGAATTGAATGTTATGTTTAAAACTCCTGATGTTGTATTGAAAACTGACTCATTGTTGTTTATGAAATCATTTCCATTAATAAAAGCATACGAGTAAGTAAGGTTTCCTGTTGTTTCATTACCATCTTCTTCATCTGTAGCATTTATGTCAGTAAAGAAGTTTTGATTAATTGCTGAAGTTGCATTTGATATGTTTGTTATTACAGGAGCATCTTGAGTGTTAAGAACATTGAGAGTAAATGCTAATTCATCACTGGAATTTGAGTTGTCAGTCACATTTATTGTGATGTTATAGCTTCCTATGTCTGCCTGTTTTGGAGTGAATGTTGCCATATATTGTGATGTATTAGGAGACAGAAAGGTATTATAACTAAAGCTGAAAAGCGAAGTATTAGGACCCTGAATTGTTAAATTAATGGTGAAACTTTCATTGTAAAATCCTTTTGCAATTTGAGATGAGGAAATGTTTAAATCATCATCGCTTATACGTAAGTACAGCTCTACGGCGCTGTCTTCTGTGACATTTGCAGAAGAGCCGTTAGTTATTCCAGAGCCTGGAGTAATATTATTTCCGCTTAAAGCATTTATAAGAGGGTTGTCATTAGTATTGTTTATTGTAAAGTTAAATACTAATGAAGTAGGAGTTACTCCATCTGATGCATTTATAGTTACGATATGTTCACCTACATCAGCATCTGTTGGTGTGAAGTTTATAACTCCTGTAGATGCATCAATGCTGAATGAAGGAAATAAACTATCAGAGGAGTAACTGAAACTAATAGCATCATTTTCAGCATCAGTTACATTCTGACTTAGGTTTAAGTAAAAGTTTGAATCTTCAGTCAGACTGAAATTTGTTTCAGTGGTCTCATTCCATACTGGGGCTGTATTGTTTAAAATTTGAATTACAAATATTGTTGAGTCAATAAAACTGCTGTTGTCTCTTACAGTAATGTTTATTGAGTAATTTGTTTCTGTTTGAGGAGCAAGAGATGGATAAATATCAACTTTTGCTTGGCTTATGTTTGTTCCTGAAATAGTTGTTATGCTTGTTATCTGCACCCAAGAGCTTTCGTTTGAAGTAAAATTCAGGTATTCAGAATAAACGCTTTTGTCAGGAATTAATAGGTCGTCATCAGAGGCATTTACATAGATAGTGTAATTGTTGCTTGTATATGCAGTCATATTGTCTATCTGGAATAGTGTAACATTGTCGTCAATATTGCTGATGTAGAACCAGATTATTGTTGAGTTTGCTTTTACAGGGCTTCCAGTGTCTATTACAGTCACATTAACAGACCAGTTTCCTACTTCCGAGTCCGAGGGAGTAAAGTTTATCATTGCTGTTCCATTAAAATCTGTCGAGCTGTTAACTATTACTGAAGTGGAATTTGTCCCTGTGCTGTTAAATGTAAACCATGTATAATTAATTGCAAATGTAAGATTATTTACTTCATCAATATCTGAGGCATTTATGAAACATGTGAATTCTGCATCCTCAGTAGCATTTCTTTCATTATCACATACATACTGGAAGTATGGAGCTGAATTGACATTTAATACTGTAAAATTAACTATTTGACTTGTTGTTTTATTTCCTAAACTGCTGTTATCCATTACACTGAAATTTATTATATAGCTTCCAACATCATTTCTTGTTGGTGTAAAGCTTATATTTAAAACTCCTGTTGTTTTGTTGAAAGTATATTGCGAGCTGTTAAATAGCTCTCTACCTTCAGGTGTTGAGCAGTTTCTTGTTGACCACTCTGCAACAGCACAGCTTGTAAAGTTTATTGTCAACTCAAACGGGATGTTGTTTTCTTCGTCTGTTACATTAATTATCTTCTCAAAAAGCTCGCTCATATTGAATGACCAGTTTTCCAGTGTCTGAAACTGCGGAGGGTCATTAACTGCTGTTATATTTACTTTTAAGATTCCATTGCTTTGAGGTCCGTCAGTATCTGTTACTGTCAGCTCCAGCTGTTTGTTTCCGCTGCCAACATCAGCATCTGTAGTGATGTTTATTTCCAATATTCCTGTAGAACTGTTTAATGTAAAATTTGTCAGAGTTGTATTTGAAGATAGGCTATAGTTAAAAGTTAAAACATCATTAGTGTCAGGCTCAGTAACATTTGAGGAAGCGTTGTATATACCTAAAACATCTTCAGTGCACTGCCAGTAATCAATAGAGGAAGGATTTCCGTCAATATCAACTGTTCCGTCATCGTTTGTGTTTATTACTGCTGGAGTGTTAGAT
>WAQV01000096.1 GCA_015520065.1 Candidatus Pacearchaeota archaeon
AATTTAAATATATGATAGCTTTTTTATAAAAATGAATAAGATATTCAAAAAAGAGATTATGAATTTATCTTTAGCTGATTCTTTAGCTCTGCTCCTCTAAAAAGTAATTAAATTCTTCTATTTTTAAAATGGACAAGATAATTTTCTTTGACACAACTCTCAGGGATGGGGAACAAGCTCCAGGATGCCAGATGAACGAAAATGAAAAAGTAGCAATAGCAAGACAATTGCAAAGACTTGGAGTTGATGTTATAGAAGCTGGATTTCCTGCCTCCTCCAATGGAGAATTCAGAGCAGTAAGCAGAATTGCAGAAGAGATAGGAGCTGATAAGGAGAGTCCTACTATATGTGCTCTTGCACGGGCACTGGAAAGCGATGTAAAAAAAGCATATGAAGCATTGAAAAATGCGAAAAATCCAAGAATCCATTATTTCATCTCTACATCTCCTCTGCATATGGAGAAAAAACTTAGAAAAACTCCTGAAGAGGTTATCACTCAGGCAGTGCGTATAGGAAAATATATACGGGAAACTCTTGGAATAAAAGATATTGAATTTTCTGCAGAAGATGCAACAAGGTCACACGAAGATTTCTTATGCAAAATATTTGAGAAAGTTATAGAGGCATGCAGTAGAGATGGTACAGAAAAAATAACGATAAACATTCCTGATACTGTAGGATTTTCATATCCAGATAAGTTTGTTGGTTTGATTAATTATATAAGAAAGAATACTAAAAATATAGATAGAGCAATTCTTAGTGTTCATTGCCATAACGACAGAGGGCTTGCAGTTGCAAACACTCTTGAAGCAGTAAGAAAAGCAGGAGTTAAACAGGTGGAAGTAACAGTTAATGGCATAGGTGAAAGGGCAGGAAACGCGTCTCTGGAACAGATAGTAGGTAATTTTATGTTATTTGGATATGAGCATAATATCAATACAAAATTAATAAAAGAAACATCAGAATTGGTTTCACGAATAGTGGATATAGAAATTCAGCCAAATACTCCTATTGTAGGGAAGAATGCTTTTTCGCATCAATCAGGAATTCATCAAGACGGAATGTTGAAAGATGCAAAGTGCTATGAGATTTTTAATCCGTATGAGTTCGGATGTTCTACAAATCTCTCTATAGGAGCAAGGTCTGGAAAAAGGGGATTTATGCAAAGAATAAAAAATATGGGCTTAAATCTGACTAAAGAAGAGGTTGATAGAACTATTAAAAGATTTATGAATATTTGCGATTCCAAGAAGAATATTGATGATGTAGATATCCTAATAGCTATAAACGGAAAAGAAGTGAAAGAATATTACAGGTTTATAAAATACTTTCCAAAAATAACTAATAGAGGTTTTAAAGTAGAGGTGGTTCTTAACGAAGAAAGGAGTATTAAGAAGTATTGTGGTATAGGAAACGGATTAATAGATGCTGCAATAAACGCAGTTAAAAAGTCCATTAAAACTGAAGGATTAGAGATAAAAAATTATCTCTCAAAATCAAAAGTTCCTGGCTCAGATGCAACTGCATATACTTATTTAGAAATCTCCAAAGGAAAATATATTATTAAAAGCAGCGCAAATCATACTGATACTATAACAAGTGCTATACTTGCTTTTATTGATTGTGCAAATAGGGCCAAATACTTTGATGACTTCTTCAAGAGAAGAAAATAGCTACTTTTAAAAAATCAAAGCATTTTTAAACGCAAATTAATTCAGAAAATTTGTACGGCTCCGTAGCTCAGCCTGGCAGAGCACTAGGCTTTTAACCTAGGTGTCGTGGGTTCAAATCCCACCGGAGCCACTAAATTAAATTTAAAAAGAACAACTCCTTTTTCTGAGTATGACTAAAAATAAGGGAAGAGTTATTTCTCTTGACATTGGTGGAACTCATACAAGGGCAGCACTTTTCTCAGGAAAAAGAATTGTAAAATTCATTAAAAAAGAAACTCCTTCTGAAAGGAAAAAAATACTAAGAGAAATTGATGATATCATTAAAGATTTTTCAAAAGAAAAAAAAGTTTACTCTATTGGCATCTCAATTGCAGGAGCTGTTAAAAACGGTATTGTAAAAATATCTCCAAATCTTCCTTTTAAGAATTTCAATATTAAAGGATATTTTCAAAGGAAATACAGAATTAAAACAGAGGTAATGAATGATGCTGATTGTTTTGCAGTTGCAGAGCTTCATTTAGGAGTAAAGAAAAGAGATTTCATTGTATTAACACTTGGGACAGGAATTGGAGGAGGCATTGTTATTAATGGGAAAGTGTACAAAGGAAGAGGGTTTGGAGGAGAGTTAGGGCATATAATTCTTGATAATGGAAAAGATTTTGAGTATCATGCAGGCTCAATAGCAATAAAACGGCTGATAAAAAGAGAGTATGGGATTAAAGATGCTGACAAAAAGATAATTGAAAAAGTCCTTAACCAGAATACTTTAAAATCAAAAAAGATCAAGAGGAGCATTGCAAGATATATCGGGCAGGGAATAGCATCTTTAATAAGCGTGTTTGATCCTGAAGCAATAATTCTTGCAGGAGGGATGAGAAATCTAGGAAAAGAATTCTTGGATATGATAAAAAAAGAAACAAAAAAATACTCATTTATTCCTAACCTGCCAATCATCAGATGGAGCTCAATAAAGCATCCTGGAATTATGGGGGCACGGATAATAGCGACTGAGAAAGTTTAAGAGTCTTTGCAAAGAGTTATCCTCTTCCCATGCTTCCACATAAAATCAAAATAGCTCTTATAGGCTTTTGCAGCTGCCTCATTCTCAATTATAATTCCTTCTGGTTCGTCAGTCCAGATGATTATCGCAATTTTATCACCATAAATATTAGTAACAGCAGGGCTTTCTGAGATATTCGGAAGATATCTGTGTTCAGAGGTTTTGCTGTCTATCTCTTTTCTTCCCTTTCGAATGAGCATTTTTGTTTTTATCTTTTTTTGCTTCTTTAATAAATTGAATTTGTATGCAAACTCAGGCATTCTTTCAGAAAACTGCCCTTCGGAACCAAAAACATAATTGTCCTTGCCTGTCCTAATTATGTCTAAAAAAATACTTTTTATTCCTTTTTCTCCCTTAAACAGTCTGACTTGACCTTCAATCTTTTTTGCATTATGCCTTTCCTGCAATACAGGAATTATGGACTTGACATCTTCTTCCTGTTCTTTAAGCCATTCGAGAATTCTTTTAGGCCCTACCGCCTGAAACCATTTTACATTTCCTATCAACACATAACTGACAAGGCCTTTTTCCTGCAGATTTTTTAAAGCATTATAAGCAGAACTTCTGTCTATTTTTGCAAGTTTTGCTATCTTGCCTGCTTTTAAAGAACCGTGATTGTTTAAAGTAAGATAAACTTTAATTTCATTTTGGCTGAATCCTATTTTTTCCAATATTTTTTCCACCTCTGCCATCTCTGCCATAATAAGCAAAAGGAAAAAGGATATTTAAATGTTTTTATTGTTGTAGAGTGTTCTACAACATCTATTTAAATACTTCAAGCTCAAAAATCATTAAAAGAGGTCAGGAAAATGGTAAAGAAAGACAGAAGCGATATAGAGAAAATTGCAGAAAAAATCATTGAAGCGCACTCCAAAAGAGGAACAACGGGGATAATTGATTTTGCAAAAGAAAACCCTCAATATGAAAGAGAGATAAATGCTGTCTGGAGCTACATAAGTAAAAACTTTGAGAGATGCTGGCCAGGGGATTTAGAAAAAAAAGAACATTACAACAATATAATAAAGTATATTTCAAAAACAACGTAAGCAAGAAGAAAAGAAAATAAATTATTTATTCACCTGCTCAACAACTTCTTTTTCTGCTGTTTTTTTGTCCTCTTCTTTCTTTATCAAAGGTCCTATCACCTTGACAAGCAGTCCTGGAAGTCCTGTACCTACTGGAACAGGCTGGTTTAAGATTATATTCTCTATAACACTTGATAGCCTGTCTTTACTTCCTTTAATTGTAGCATTAACGAACTGTTTTACAGGTGTTTCAAAAGTCGCTCTTGCAAGGATTGAGGATTTAAGGGCAATAATTCCCATTCTTGTAATTCCCTTAATCTCTCCAGTATTAGTCATTGCGTCAGCTATAAGTTTAAGATGCCTTATGTCTATATCAAGTCCCTGAGTGTTTATAACTTTCTTAACCTCGTCAATTATCAAATTTCTTGCTGCCTCAATTCCAAAGACGCTCGCAACCTCATAGAAGTCATTTGACATTACTCTGTCCTTATCAACCTCCTTGAAATTGACAATCTCTTTAAGATTTGTTCCAAGAGTAATGACTACAAAATCTCTTTCTCTCTTGGAAATTATAACCTGCTCTACACCTTTTATTCCAGACACAATTGTATCTTTCAGTTTTTCTTTAACTTTGAATATATCTTTAAAGCTCACATCTGCAGATAAGTTCAGTATTATTGAGTCATCCTTCTCTTTTGCCTTAAATCCTAAGCTGTTGAGTTTATCAACAATCTTCTTTAAAGATGTATGAGTTTTCCTTAGTGCAGACTTGTCCAAGATTATCTCAATCCTCTTATCAGTGAAGTTTATGTTTATCTCTGAGGAAACCTCTTTCAGTTTTACTTCCTTTATCTTCTCTGCAAGAGTCTTTGCATCTTTTTCATTATTGTACTCTTTTTTAAGATATATCTCCATCTTAGGAGAAGAAGGTTTTTTCCTTGCATCAAAGATTTCTATAAGTCTTGGCAGACCTTCTGTAATCTGCATTTCCTGAACTCCTGCCATATGGAATACATTCAATGCCATCTGAGTTGAAGGTTCACCAAAAGACTGGGCTGTTACAATTCCAATTGCTTCTCCAGGGTCAATCTTTCCTTTAATATGCACTTTTGAAACATCCAATCCGTCATCTCCGTATTTAAACTGGATTATGCTGTTGTTGCTGTCTCTTACTGTCTCATCATATTCAACTCTCATATCCTGAAGTGCATTTGCAAGCCTTCTGTAAAGATATCCTGATTTAGGAGTTCTTAATGCAGTATCCATAAGACTATCTCTTCCTGTAATTGCCCCAAAGAAGAACTCATCAGGTCTTAAACCTTTTATGAAAGAGCTGTAAATGAAACCTCTTGAGATAGGAGAAAGTTCTCCTTTCTTGAAAAAAGAAAGAGTTCTATGTTTGTAACCAATTTCAATTCTCTTTCCCCATAAAGCCTGCTGTCCAACACAACAAGCCATCTGAGTTATATTAAGAATATTTCCACCACCTCCAGACTTAATCATATGACTGACAGGGTTTGTTTCAGGGAATTCCTTTTTAACTATATCTCCAATCTTAGTTCTTACTTCGTTTAATGCCTGAAGAATTCTTATCTCTCTTGATTCCTCAAGAGTTTTTCCAGGAATCAACTCAAGCTCGCCTTTTTCATACTTCTCAATAATTTCCTCTGTTTTTTTCTCAGCTTTCTTAATTATCTCATTAGAAAGATTTACTATCCTCTCATCAATATCAAAGTCCTCTACAGAGATTGTTATGCCCCTGTCGCTAAGATATGTTTTTCCGAGATTGAATGCTCTTTTAAGAGTTTCTAGGGTTTTTTCCCTGCCGACTTCTTTGTCAAGGAAATCTATTAACTCTCCATCTTCTGAGCCAAAAGAGTTTTTGTCAATGTACCCTTCAACTATCTTTCCATCTTTTATTTTTACAGAGTCATTTGAGAAGTTTATCTTAGGTAAAATCTCAGAGAAAATCTCTGTTCCAGATACAGTTTTTTTGTGGATTGCTGCCTCTACTCCTGCTCTGAAAAGAAGCTGGTTTGCGTACTCTCTTGAAAAGTTTCCTATGCTTAAAAGATATCCCCCTGTTAGCGCATCTGCATCGCATCCAAGAAGGTTTGTATTATTTTTTGGAGATATTAAATTCTTCTTCACATCAAGAAGAGTTTTTGCCTCTGCTCTTGCCTCCTCTGTCTGAGGGCTGTGAATATTCATCTCATCACCGTCAAAGTCTGCGTTGTAAGGGAAAGTAACAAGAGGGTGAAGCCTGAATGTTTTTCCTGGAAGTACTTTTACATAATGAGCCATAAGGCTTCCTCTGTGAAGACTTGGATGCCTGTTAAACAGCACTATATCACCGTCCTGAAGATGCCTTTCAACTCTGTATCCAGGCTCTAGCTCATTAATTAGCTCTTCCTTAAGCTCTGGCATTATCTTTTTCCTTTTTCCATCAGGTCTTATTACATAGTTTGCTCCAGGATACTCATCTCCACGCATAATTAGTTCCTTCATCTTCTTGATGTTTAAGTCATTAACAGTCTCGGCAACAGTTACAATCTTTGCAATCTCGTAAGGGATTCCTACCTCGTTAATTTCCAAGAAAGGGTCAGGAGATATAACAGTTCTTGCAGAGTAATTAACTCTCTTTCCAGCAAGGTTTTTTCTTATTCTTCCTTCTTTTCCTTTAATTCTTTCTGTGATTGTTTTTAGCGGCTGTCCAGATCTGTGCCTTGCAGGAGGTATTCCTGCAACAGTATTATCAAAGAATGTAGTAACATGGAACTGCAACAATTCCCATAAATCCTCAATAATAACCTCAGGAGCACCTGCATTCAGATTTTCCCACAACCTTTGGTTTGCTCTAATAATGTCAGACAGCTTGTGAGTTAAATCATCCTCGCTTCTCTCACCTGTTTCAAGAATTATACTTGGTCTTACTGTTACAGCTGGTACTAGAAGAGAGGTTAAAACAGCCCATTCTGGCCTACATGTTGAAGGGTTTACTCCTACTTTTTTAAGCTCCTCGTCAGGAATATTAACAAGTATCTCTCTTACTTGAGTTGGAGTTAGTTTTCTTTTTCCAAGGTAAAATGTTGTTGGCTTCTCAAGTTTTACTTTCTCTTTTTCAGCTCTGCAATGAGGACACACTCTTGCATCTTTTGCTTTCTTCGCTCTCTGTGTTGGAGTGTATTTTCCAAGCTCCTTGTCAGCAATCATTAATTTACCGCAGTCATGGCAGAAACATCTTAATCCCATTTCTATCAGAGGGACATATTTCAAGTGGATTACAGGTCTTGCAAGGTCAATCCTTCCTGGATGTCCTAAGCACTCTTTAAGACCTCCACCGCAAGTTCTGCAGACAACTCCAGGGTCTATAGCCCCAAGCCTTAAATCCATTAAACCTCCGTCAACAGGATACCCATCAATATCATAAAGTTCAGGAGTTATTATCTTTGCTGCTGACAGCTTTTTTATCTGCTCTGGGCTTAACAGTGCAAACTGCAACTCTCCTACTTTCTTTTTTATTGGTTTTGTCATCATTTTAGTTATTCATATTTGCTTTTTAATTTAAAGTTTGTGTGAATATGCAGTCCTTGCAGCTCTTCAATTAAAAGTTTAAAGGCATAGGAAACCTCTACAGGCTCTGCTTCCTCGCTGCTGCACAAAGGACAAACAATCTTTCTTCTTATATTGTCTTTTATTGCTATTGCTCCACATTTTGAGCATATGTGCAATATAACCTTGTCTGAATCATATCTTTCTTTCAATAACAGTGAAGCTCCGTGTGCGACCAAAGCCTGCTGCTCCATTTCTCCGAGCCTTAGAGCTCCTCCACGAGCTCTTCCCTCAATAGGCTGTCTTGTCAATAAAGCTACTTTTCCTGAAGACCTTCCATGGATTTTGTTTGCAACCATATATTTAAGCTTTAGATAATAAAGATTTCCTACAAAAATCTTTGCCTCCATTCTCTCACCTGTAATTCCATTATACATTGTCTCTTTTCCGTCAAATCTGAATCCAAGCTCTTTAAGCTGTTCTTCAAGCTCTTTTTTGCTTTCTCCTGAAAAAGGAGTTCCGTCAATAGTCTCTCCTTTAAGGCAGCCGACTTTTCCTGCCAGCAGTTCAAGAAGATAACCTACAGTCATACGGCTTGGAAGTCCGTGAGGATTGAATATAATGTCTGGCCTTATTCCAGATGCAGTAAAAGGAACATCTTCTTCAGGAACAATCAATCCTATAACACCTTTCTGTCCGTGAGAGGTTGCAAATTTGTCTCCAAGTTCCGGGATTCTTAAATCACGGGTTTTAACATGAACAACTCTGTTTCCTTCGCTGTCTTTTGTTATAAATACTGCATCAACTGTTCCTTTCTCCTCCTGTCTCATAGTTACACTTGATTCTTTCTTTGTTCTTACTATTATCTCTCTTGCCTCTGAAAGGAACTTTGGAGGAGACATTTTTCCTATAAGCACCTCACCTTCATCAACATCTGCCTCAGGGAACACAATTCCATCTTTTTCTAGCCATTGATAACTTGCCTCTGTTCTGTATCCAGAAGTGTCTTTGTCTGGAACAGCAATAATATCTCTTAAACCTCCAGCATAATTCATCTCTACAGCAGAATAAGGCCTGTAATAAAAGCTTCTTCCAACTCCTCTGTCAAGGCTTCCCTTATTAAATACTAAAGCATCATCCATATTGTATCCTTCATAAGTCATAATTGCAACTACAAGATTTTGTCCTGCAGGATAAGTATTAAGAGTGTCATATACAAAACTTCTAACTATTGGTTTTTGAGGATACTGAAGAACGCTTACATCAGTATCAAGCCTGCAGAAGTAGTTAGCTGCATATAATCCTAAAGCCTGCTTTTGGGTTTTACTACCTCTGTTTAATCTTGAACTCTGGTCATGGTTTCCGTAAGGAACAAGGCTTGTAACAACTCCAAGAAGGTCCATTGAATCTATCTCCAAGTGAGTGTGTTCAGGTGTTAACTCCTCTTCATACAGAGCTACAAGAGCGTTTTCCTCTTCTGCAGCATCAAGGTACTCAATTATTCCTTCTTTAATTAAATCATTCCATTTCATCTCTCCTTTTTCAAGCTTTAGGAGATGTTCCTGCTTTAACCTTGGAACTCCCTTGTCTGCTATTATTAAAGGTCTCATTGCTCTTCCTGGCTCTGTAGAGATAAAGATAATTCCAAAGTCATTGTCGTGCCTTATGCTCATGTGCAGAGGCAGCTCTCCTGACCTTCTCCTTTCACGAAGTCTTGTTACAAAGCTTTCAGCAGAGTTGCTTTCAATAGAACCTATAAACACTCCATTAAAGAATACATCTGTTCCTTCAACTCCGTCTTTAACAAGCCCTTCTTTTTCCAAAGACTTAATGAATTTGTCACTGTCTAAGTCTGCTCTTGAGGAAATAACGCATAAAATTGCAAGGTTCTTTCTTAAACCAATTTCTGTTCCTTCAGGAGTTTCAATAGGACAGAATCTTCCATAATGAGTAGGATGAAGAGTTCTTGCCATAATGTTTTCTTGGTCACTCGGCAGCATGCTTGAAACTCTTTGAAGCTGGGATATTGTTGCCAAATAATTGGTTTTGTCCATATTCTGGGTAACTCCAGTTCTCTCTCCTGTCCAGCTTCCTGTAGCAATTGCAGACTCTACTCTATGCGAGAAAAGAGTTGATTTTGCAATTGTTCTTATTGAGAAGAACTTCTTTCTCTTTGTTGATTTTTGAAGAGAATAAAGTATATCTCTCACAAGAATTCCTAAATTTACTCTAAACAAGCTTGACAATAAATCTCCTGAAAGCCTTACTCTTTTGTTTGCATAATGGTCCTTGTCTGTTTTTAAAGCTGGATTCTCTTTTGCTATTAAAAACTGTTTAATCAGCTTGCATAAAGTTACAGCTTTTTTCATTCTGTCTTCTTTCTTCTGACCAATATGAGGGAAAAGATAAGAGTCAATCCTTTGTTTAACTCTGTCTAACACTTCTTTCTTTGTTCCCTGCAATGAGGCTTTCTCAGCAAGATACAGCATTGCATCTTCAGGAGTTGCAATATTTGCAAACTCATAAAGATTAACAACCAGACTGTCTGTTTCCTTTCCAATGTATCTTGCAATGTCAGCCTCTTTTGTCATGCCTAAAGCTTTCAGTATTACAATTGCAGGAACCTCCTTAAATCTGCTGAAAGAAACCTCAAAGATTCCTTCTTTTCCTTCGGATATAATTACAGGTATTCTGTAAGTCCCTCTTAAAGAAAAAAGTCTTAAAATTGGATTTCCCTTGCTGTCCTCCTCTATAAAAGGCTGATTTTCCGCAAGGTCCTCAGCCATTACCATTACTCTTTCATTTCCATTGATTATGAAATATCCTCCAGGGTCTTTAGGGTCTGAGTAATTTTTTATAAGTTCCTCGTCTGACATACCATAAGTGTTGCATGCCTTGCTCTTTACCATTATCGGTATTCTTCCTATCTCAACAATATCTGAATCTACTTCATTTCCTCTTTTAACAGTAATTTCTAAAGTTACAGGAGCAGAATAAGTTAGGTTTCTAAGCCTTGCCTCATAAGGCATTATTATTGAAGTACTTCCATCATCTTCTTTTATCTGCGGCTTTCCTACCTTGATTTTTCCAAGCTTAATCTCAAACTCTCCTTCTTCACTAAAGGATTCAGAAATCTCATCAACAATCTCTTGCATTTTGTGTTCTATAAAGTCATTGAAAGAAACAATGTTAGACTCAACTAGAGAATGTTCTTCAAGATACCTTTTTACAATAAGATGATTGTCTTTTTTCATTTTTATACAACAACTCTGTAATAAACTACAGTTTTATCCCCTTCTTTCCTTTCAATTTTTATTATATCCCCAACTTCGCAACCCTCTGGAAGAGCAGGATCATCAAGAAGTATTTTTGGCAACTGAGATTTAGATATATTTAGTTTTTTTAACAATTCTTCAGAGTCTTTTTGACTTAGTTTAGAATGTTTTGGCTGTAGAATATGCATCTTTATTAACTAAAAAGGATTTAGTTTTTCGTCAGGAAAGCCTTGTAAAAAGTTTAACAGCTTAATGATAACAAGATGGAATAAAAGTCGGTTTATAAACCTTTCGGATTTCAGTAAAATAGCATTTTTCCTAAATAACATAGTTAGTTTTTTAAATATCTTCCTCTTTTTATTAAAAATACAAAAAGAGGAGAAAATGAGAAAAAACTTTGCTCTAAGATTATCAGACAGGATGATTTATAC
>WAQV01000097.1 GCA_015520065.1 Candidatus Pacearchaeota archaeon
AAAATTTTAAAATCAAAAGTTAGGAAACTGGATGAAAAAACATTTTCAAAATATTTAGACTCTGCCGACATTCCAGACCCTGACTTAATTATAAGAACTTCTAATGAGAAAAGGCTTTCGGGGTTTATGCCTTTTCAAGCAGTTTATGCAGAGCTGTATTTTTCAAAAAAATATTTTCCAGAGTTTGATGCTAAGGAATTAAGAAAAGCAATAAATGATTTCAGAAAAAGAAAGAGGAGGTTTGGAGGGAATTAAAGGTTTTCAATGATTAATGAAAATAAATTATGTAAAGATTAAATAAAACCAAATTGTCGGAATTAACAGGCAGCCCATCATATTGGTTCTTCGCACTTTCAATGATATGCAGTAAATTCCTGTAAGTGTTGAAACTATTAAAACAATCACTCCAACAACTCCTGAAACAGCAAACACAACAAAAACCAAAACTAAAATAGTTGCTAGTGATATTCTAAAGTAGTCTATTTTATTTATTTCTCTTGATATAATCTTTGTTAAAAAATCAGTTATGAAAAAAGAAACTATACCTGAAATAACAATTACAAATAAAATTAAAATAGTTATTTTCATTGAAGGAATTCCAATTATTTCTTTGATTGCAGCAGCTGCTCCTGTCCGGGTTTTTGATATTAAGTATAGAGTTATAAAAGAAAAACCCATAACTAAAGTGTTTGTTGCTCCAAGCAAAACAAGAAAATGTTTATTGTTTGACTCTGCATTATCTTCTTTTCTTTTTCTTGAAACTATATGTCCTATAATTGCTGCTTGTCCGCTGCCAAGTCCTGGCAAAAAGCTGCACAGAGGTGATGCTATAGCAGCTCCGAGCATAGGCCTTAAAACCTTTGTTGAGGGTTTTGTAATTAATTGTAAAGGAATCTTTACTTTGCTTTTCATGCTTATTATCAAAGCAGAGCTTCCAAAAAGACCTGTAAGGAGAGGCAATAAAGGCTGGTTTAATATATTTTCAGGAAAATTTAAAACACTGACTCCTAAAAATCCTGTAAGAGAAAACACTAATGCTGCAGAAAGCCTGTCTTTTTCAATATATATGAGAAAGATAGAAATTATCATTAAAAAATATGGAATAAGTTTTTTTATTGCAAGATAGAGTTTTTCTAGTAAAAATACTGAAGGAAGAAATATTAAAACTAAAATAAATATAGCAGCAAGGCTTCCGTATGCAGTAAGCATTACTGCTTCATAACCTCTTCCAGATTTTAACATTTCGTGTCCTGGTAGTATGCTCAACTCCGTGTCAGTGTCGGGGCAGCCAAGAAATACTGAAGGTATGAAATCAATAAAAGTATGAGCTATTGCCATAGCAACAATAAAAACTGCAAGATAGAGAGGATTTATTTTTAGAAAAAATGTTGATGTGGCAGATACAAGCAATGCACCAATTAAATTTATATGCAGCCCCGGAATAAGTCCAGTAATAATTCCTGCAAGAATTCCTGCAGCTGAAAATAAAATAATCTCAATAATCATATTTTTTATTTTTTTAGTTAATTTTAAAAATACTTCTTCACTATTTACAGAATGAACAGGAAGGGGAGATTATTTTCTATTTTTTGCTGTCTTGCAGTTGTCAGTATTTTTTTTGCTAACTTAATTATTGTTTCTGCACAAAATGTCTCAGAGCAAAACATTTCAGAAGATGTTTTTTCAGACATTGGTGATGTCGAATTGCAGGAAACATCCGGAATTTCTCCTGACAGTTTCTTATATTTTCTTGATAGTTTTCTAGAAAAGGTTCTGGTTGGAAATGATCCTGAAAAAGCCTTAAGATATAGAGAGGAAAAAATTGCAGAAGCAAAAGAAATGATAGAAGCAGGAAATATTGAAGGAGCAAAAAAAGCTTTGGAAATTGCTGAGTTTTACAGCAAGATTCTCGAAAAAGAGGTATCACCTGAAATAGAGAAGAGAGCAAGAGAAAGCAGCAAAGCAGTTCAAGAGGTTCTTTCCTCTCTCGAAGAGAACCTTCAAGGTGAAGAATGGAGTGATGTGAAAAAAATTATTGAATTGCATATGCAACAAGAAGAAAAAATCGCAGTTGCAGCAAAGATTTCTTCAAGAATAAAAGAGCTTTGTGAGACTCTTGCAGAACTCGACCCTGTTGAATATGCAAAAGTTTGTTATGTTTCAGATGACTCTTCAAATTTTGAGGAAGTTCCTGAATGGAAGAGAAAGCTTGATAAAAAACTCACTGAAAAACAGAGAAAAGAGGCAAAAGAGTTTTTTGATATAATTTTAGAGTGTTTTGAAACATCTGGAGAGAAATGCAGATGTGAAGATGTTAAAATTCCTAAGTTTTCAGAAAGATGCTCAATAATGGCAAAGCTTGCTTCTGAGTGTGAGCTGCAAGGCAACAATGGGGCATGCGAAAAAATGGATGCTTTGGAAGAAGA
>WAQV01000098.1 GCA_015520065.1 Candidatus Pacearchaeota archaeon
GTCTATAACAACAGAGTCATTAACTTTGCATTTAATATCAGAAAGAAAGTTTCTTCCATCAGACAGATTTAACTGGGTTTTGTTTCCTTTTAAAATTTTCTTGTCAATTATCTTTGCTATTTTTGTTCCAGATTCTGAATCCGGAATTTCTTTCAAGCAAAACTTCCCTTTTTCAGAAAGTTCCAGCCTGAAGTGTTTTTTTGCAGGAAGAATTGTTAAAACATCATACAGCAAAAGAGGATTTTTCTCATCTGTTGCAGGCTTGTTATTTAGTGCAACTTTCTTTTCATGCAGAGCTTTTTTTACTTCCTTCCTGTTTCTTGCAAGCTTCAAAAGGTCTCTTAATACTATTAGCAAAGGGATTCCTTTTTTTAAGCTGTGGCTAGGTCTGACTACATAAGCAGTTCCTTTTCTCGGAACAGGCCAGCTTTTTGGAATTGTTTCTCTTTTTGAGTGCATTTTTATTTTTTATCCTCCTTGTTTAGTTTTGATGATTTTTTTGTTTTTGAATCTTTACTCCTTTTCTCCTGTTTAGTTGAAGATTGAGATTTTTCTAGATTTCTTCTTAATGATTCTTCTCTCTTCTTATCATCTAGATTCAATTCAATTATCTGCAAGTTTGATGGATGCAGTTTGACATCGGCCTTTGATCCGTCTTGTTTTTTTATCTGGATTCCTTCAACAACAACTCTGGAAGTTTTAAGGTTTACTTCAAGGACTTTTCCTTGCTTGCCTTTAAATCTTCCTCTCATAACTTTCACAACATCATCTTTTCTTACAGGAATGTTTCTTCTATTGTATTTCTTTCTCAGTTCTTTTGAAAGGTTAACACTTAGAAATTTCCTTCTTATGTGCAAAGGAGCATTAGCTAAGTATTTTCTTTGTTTTCTCGGCTGCTTGCTGGATTTCCAGTGTTTGCTGAATTCTTTCTTCATTTTGACAAGTCCATATATGCAAATTTAATTTTTCCTTTTTCTAAATTGAAAATCTCTGAAAATCTGCTGTCATAAGGAGCTATATCTCCCCCAAGCTCTTCATAAGATTTTCTTAAATCTCTGTAAACATTTACTAGCTCGTTAAGTTTCTGGTTTAAGTACTGGCTCTTCTGAGTATCTTTCTTATCATAAGCATCAGAGTTTCTTTCTTGGATATGATTTCTTATTGAAATTATGTCTTTAAGCACCATTTCAATTACTTCTCCTTCAATTTTTCTTTCAGTTTCAATATTAAAAAAACAGTTTTCAGTGTGCATTTTAATAAACAATGGAAGCGATTTTGGCTACTGAAGGCCAACGCTCCATTACCTCCCTTGCAATTGGTCCTTTAATTTGAGTTCCTTTAGGATTTCCTTTTTCATCCTTGAGAATTGCAACAGCATTATCTTCAAAAGCTATTCTCTCGCCATTCAGCCTTCTATAGGGTTTTCTCTGCCTTATTACAACAGCATCAAAAACCTTTCCCTTCATGTCAGGAACTCCTTTTTTAATGCTGACTTTGACTAAATCTGCAATTTTTGCGCATGCCTGTCTTCCTTTTCTTCCCTTCCATCTCTTAATAGACACTATTTTTACCATTTTTGCTCCGCTGTTGTCTGCAGCTATGAGGTATGAACCTATATTCAGTCCTCTTGTAGCTTTTGCGCTTATTGCCTTCATTTTTCCTCCTTGTCCTTTATTTTTTTAACAAATACAAAATGGATTATCTTGCTTAAAGGTCTGCACTCTCTAATCTGCACTAAGTCTCCTATTGAAACTTGTTTTTCAACGCACTCTGGAAGTCTTGCATGAATTTTTGTTTTCTTTCTTGCAAATCTTTCGTATTTTCTTATATAAATCATTCTTTCAAACTCAACTGTTATTCTTTTGTGGAATTTTCTTATTACTCTTCCTTCAAAAGTTCTTCCTCTTGTTCTTAATCTTCCATGGAAAGGGCAGTTCCTGTCATTGCACTCTGCAATTGCTGTTGCTTCTTTTCCAGCTTCTTTTGCAGGCATAATTTCAGCTAACTTTGCCTTTCCTTCTTTTTGCTTTTTGGTTTTTGTGTCTGTTTTTTTCTTGTTCATCTTTCCTCCGTTGCCCTCGGATTGGGGATTGCGTATGTTGTTAGTCGCTTATAGAGTCCTCGTCAAATCCCAGCTTGACAAGGATGGGTTTTATCTTTTTGCTGTGATCACCCTGCAGCTCAATTGTTCCTTCCTTGAAGGTTCCGCCGCATGCAAGCTCGTTTTTCAGAGCTTTGGTGATCTGCTTCATGTTGACGCTGCTGTCAAACCCTGTAATAAGAGTAACAATTTTTCCGTATCTCTTCTTGTCTGTTGTTACTCTTATTCTCTGTGTGCTTTTTACAATCTGCTCACATACGCAGGCCTGTGAAGGCAGACCGCATTTTGGACATATTTCCATGTTATTGAGTATGATTTAATAAAAGCAATCTTGCAATTGCTTTTTTAATTTCTTTTATTTTTGAGCTTCCTGATTTGGAAACTGTAGCTCTCGCTTTAATCAACTCAAGCTTGAGCTCTTTAATTTTTTTCTCTCTTTCATCTTTTCCCATGTTTTTAATATCTTTGAATTTTAATGCCATTTTTTATGTTTTCTTCTTTTTTTGTTTTTTCTCTGTTTTTTTAGTTTCATCAGCTTTCAAGAGATTTTCTTCATTTGCCTTAAGAGTATTAATAAGGTTTTCGTCAATCTTCACTTTGTCTGTTAGCTCTGCATCAGGAGGAAGAATGCTTACTTTAACTCCTACTGTTCCTGGCTTTGTCTGAGCAACTGCTTTTGCCCTGTCAACAACTTTTCTTGTATCTCCTGTTTTTTTAAGATATCCTTGCGCAAACCTCCATGTTTTTGCTCTTGAACTCGGAAGTTTTCCGCTAAGCCTTATTTCTGCTCCTTGCGCTCCAGCATCCATTATTTTCTGAAGCATTCTGTAGGCAATGACTTTAAACTTTAAAGGTCCAAACCTTTCCAAAGCAAGAGCAATCTCATCTGCAACTATCTGCGCATCAAATTCAGGCTTTTTTATCTCATCTATTTCTATGTGAGGATTTTCAAGATTAAACTTTGTCTTTAAAATATTTGTCAGTTCCTCAATTTTCTCTCCTCTTCTTCCAATTACTAGTCCTGGCTTGCTTGTAGATATGATTATTTTCTCTCCTATTGGAGTGTACTCTATTCTAATTCTACTTATCTTTCCTTTTCCAAGTGATTTTTTAATGTACTCTCTTACTGCAAATTCTTCCTTCTTAAAGCTTACAACTTTTCTCTCTTCCATTTTATTGTTTTACAATTTTTTCTCTTGCAATGATTTTTATGTGAGTTCTTTTTCTTCTAATTCCGTGCCTTCCGTAAGGTCTTGAGCCGATATTTGCCACTGCTTCAGATATTACTGGATTCTCTAAGCCATTAAAACTGGCATTTGCTGAAAGGCTTTTCAATAGGACAATGAACTGTTCTGCAGCTTTCCTCGGATATCTTCCAGACCCTGAAGCTGCCTTTCCAGGGCCTTTCCTATGAGGAATCTCTCCTCTCATAGGCACGGATTTTTTATTTTTAATAACTAACTCTAAGTCAGTTATTGCATCTTCAATTGTTTTGTTTTTTATAAATCTGCAAACTGCAACAGAGTGTTTTGTTGATATAGGAACATTAAAAGCATTAACAATTGCTTCTGTTTTTTTCACTTTCTTCTGCTCCTTGTTTTCCTGTTTCTCTGAGCCTGATTGGCTTTCTTGTTTTGAAGGCTCTGTTTTCTTGATTTCTTTAGTTTCTTTTTTAGAGGTTTCCTTTTTACCTTCTTCTGGTTTTTTCTCTGCTTCTTCTTTTTTGATTCCTTTCTTGTTTTTATCTGAAGATTTTTTCTCAGCCATTTTTATTTCTTAGATTTGTGTTTAGTTCCTTTTGTAGCTCCAACACCTGCAGAACCATGTTTGACTCTTTCTCTTGTTGGTGCAAACTCTCCAAGCCGATGCCCTAACATCTCTCCTGTTACATCCACAGGAATAAATTTGCTTCCATTGTAAACATGAATTCTCATTCCTACTAACTGCGGAACAATTACTAGCTCTCTACTATGGGTTTTAATTGGATTGTTTTTTTCTGCTTTTGTTTTTGCCCTGTTCACGAATTTCTCAATTTCCTGAAACTGCCTTAAAACGCTTCTTCTCAATCTGGACGGAAGGTATTTTGCAAACTCTCTTACATCTAATGACTGGAGTTCCTGAATGGTTTTTCCTCTGTAAGTGAATTCTTTCTTTCCAATATTCTCTATTTCCTTGCTTTCCTGAAATGTTTTGTTTGCAGATTCCATTTTATTTCCTCTTTCCAGTTCTTCTTGGTCTTATTAATCCAACCTTCCTTCCAGGAGGTGCGTTTCTTTTAGCAATCTTGCTCTTAGGGTTTTTGGACCTTCCAGACCCGAAAGGATGGTCTATAGCATTCACTTTTACTGCAGAAGTTCTTGGCCACAATTTATTTTTTGTTTTTTTAATATAATACTGTTTTCCTGCCTTGACTATAGGTTTGTCTGTTCTGCCAGAACCTGCAACTTCTCCTATAATTGCTCTGCAGTTAGGGTTTAATTTCTTTTCTTTTTTTGAAGGCATCAGCACAAAAACCCATTCTCCCACTTTCCTATTAACCACTGCAAAACTTCCTCCTGCTTTTATGAATTTGCCTCCATCTCCTGGATGAGACTCAATACAGTAAATTTTTGTTTTAAGAGGAATGTCTTTCAGCCTTAGTATGTTCCCGTCATTAACATGCTCTTTTTCTGGTTTTTCTGGAAAGAATATTTTCTGGCCTTCTACCATTCCTTTGCATGCAGGAATATAGAAAGTTTCATTGCCTGCCATTACCTTAGCCAAAGGAGAAGTATGTGCTGATGAGTTGAGCAACTGAATAACTGTTCCCTCTCCAGAGAGTTTTGCAGGATACTGGAGTTTATACTTGAAAACTTTACTGCTAACTCTGTAAGTCTTGCTTCCATGCCCTCTTGCTTGACTGATAATTCTTTTTCCCATTTTACATTATTCCTATTTTCGTAGCTACATCAATAGCAGGAAAATCTTTTTTTAGTTTAACATAAGCATACTTTCTGCTTCCCCTGATATGAGTTCTTACTTTTTCAACTTTTACTTCAAACAGTTCTTCAATTTCCTTTTTTATTAGGTCCTTTGTTGCATTTTTGTCAGTCTCAAAAGTCAGAACATTGTCTTTTTCAATCATCATTACTGCTTTCTCTGTTGAGATTGGTTTGAGGTTCATTTTTTACTCTCTCCGTATTTTTCATTGATATCTTTAATTGCTTGTTCAGTATAAACTGCCAGCCTTCCAGCCCCTCCTTTTGCCAAATCTGTAACACTTAAATTGCTGACGCTTTTAACATCAAAAGCAGTTGTTTTTAGTTTTTCATCTTTTCCAGTTACAATTAACAGCCCTGCAGAAGTTTTGTATTTTCTTCCTCTTAGTTTTCCTTTTCCGCTTCGAACGCTCTTTTTCCTTAAGGCAATGTTAAACAGTTTTTCTCCTAAGATTTTTTTCATGCTTGAAATTAGATCCTTTGTCTTAAGAGAAGTTATTTTTGATTCTACAACAAAAGGAAGTTCCATTTTTCCTAATTCCTCGTTTTTCAGGCTTTCATATTTTTTCAGAATCCATTCTTTGTTTGCTGTTGCACTTAATGCAGAGAGCATTGCAATCTTAAGCTCTTTCTTGTTAATTCTTTTTGTATTTATCATTGAAACTGTTTTAGGAGGATGTGCCCGCATTCCACCTCTTGCTTGCGGAACTTCTGCAGCCTCCCAGATGAACTGAGAACCTCTTCTTACAAAGATTTTTCTCGGCACTCTTGAAATGCCTCTTCCATACTGACTTTTCCATACATGCCTTCTGTGGACGATTTTACCTTTTGCAGAGTGTTGCTTTCCTGCAAGCAATGAAGGAGCATATGGCTGCTTTGTTTTTTTAGTCTCAAGAACTTTTGAAATAATATCTTCTCTTACTGGCTGTGAAAAGCATTCCGGCAACTCAATCTTGCCCTTTTCCTTTCCCTGAATATCTAAAAGTTTCGCTTTCATTTTACCTCAACTCCAATAGCTCAAATTCCTTTTTTTGTTGTTTTTTGCTCTCTCTTAAAGCTTTAGTAACTAAAAGCTGTCTTTTTGCTGGTCCTTGAACAGAGCCTTTTACAAGAATATATTCTGTTTTTATGTCACCAAAATGGGTTATATTTTTTAGTTTGTTGTTTAACTTTTCAGAATCTTCTGCTTTTCCAATCTGGATTATTTTGTTGTTGTAAACAACTCTTGTAAACATTCCTAACTGTCCTGCTTGAGGAGCCCTGAAAGTAACTCTTGCAGGATGCCAAGGTCCGAGGCTACCAGGTCTTCTTCTTCCTTTTTCAGATTTTGCCTGTTTCAAACTTATCCCAAATCTTTTTACAGGTCCCTGGAATCCTTTTCCTTTAGTAACTCCTCTAACATCCACTAACTCTCCGGCCTTAAAGACTGCTGATGCAGGAATCTCTTTATTAAGGTTTTCCTTTACAAAGTTCATTTTTTCATTAATGCTGCCAGAGAGTCCAATCTCTGATAAATCAGGTGTTTTTTTAATCCCGGTTTTTTTGACCTGAGAATAAACTATTATTCTTATATCATCGTATTCTTCTGGTTTAATCTCTTCAAGCTTAGCTTTTCTATTTTTTGGCAGTTTTAATTTTCTTTTTAGTTCCTTATCTAAATTTTCAGAAACAACTTCAGTAGCAACTTTTCCATTTTTGTAAAATCTTACAGAAAAAATCTTCATTGAAGGGCATTCAAGGATTGTTAAAGGAATGCTTATTGTTTTTCCATTAGTCATTGAGTCTGGAGTATTATCTTTAACTATACCTGAAACCATTCCTGCCTTATAGCAGATAAACCCTTTAAGCCCTGTTTCAGAAGAATTGTCAGGAATAGCGTTCCAGTTCACACTAGGCAAAAACTTACTGGCTCTCTTTCTCGGCCAAAACTGCAAACTTCCTTTTCTTGGAGATTTTTTCGTAGGCATTTCCTAATAGTGTGCGGAACATTTTAAATAATACCCTGGAACAAAATACAAAGAAAAAATGGGTTTTTAAAGCTTACTGAGGGTTTTTTCTAGTGTATTAAGATTGATTAAAGGTGTTATGATAAATCTCTCATTACTTAAAAAAATAGTAAAACCTCTCACGCCTCAAATTCAGCTTCTTGTTTGTAAGGAGTGCCGTCAATTTTTGCCTCTCTTATGACTTTTCCTTTTCTTTTTGCTGCTTCTCTGATAAGGGCAAAATCCTTGCTGTTTTTAAGCTCTTCAGGAATTATAAGGTTTTCTATAACAAAAGTATGAGTTATCTCTGCTTCTTTAAAGTCCTGCTTCTCAAAAACAAAACTTTTTCCGATTTCAGAATCTGTTGTGACAATTTTGCAGAAGTCTGCTTTTGGAGTATCATCTCCTTTAGAGGAAGGCTTTCCGGACTTTGGAGCTTTTGGCTTTATTTTTAAGGAAGTATTGTTTTTCTTGCATTCAAAACTTAATGCAAAAAAGCTTTTTGGAAACTTGTCAAGCATTTCTATAATTTCATTTCCGGACATCTCGGAATCTATCATATATCTCTTAACTCCCTGAAACTGCTTTTTGTCATAAAAATCAATCTTTCCAGTTAAATCGCTAGTGCTTACTATTGCTCCTGTAACTTTTGTCTTCTCACTGCCAAGCATCTCTGCAACAATTCTGACAAGCTCGTTTGCGAACTCTGCAGAAGTGTTGATTGTGTATTTTCCATTGCTGTTTTTTGCCTTTATTAAAGCCCTGTCCTTAAAAATGCCTTTCCCAAACTTCTGAAACTGCAAATGAACGCTTTCGTCAACAGAATTGTCAAACACTTTTTTTATGAAGTTCATAAATATCCTTTGAAAAACCTACTTATAAAATTTTTGCATTTTATTTGCAGCAGAAACTGCTGTGCTAACAACTTTTTCGCAAACCTTTATAAATTTGCATGCATTTCTGAAAAAATGGAAGAAAAATATTTGAGGCAGATAATTATTTCTTTAATTTTAATAGGCCTCATAGTTATAGTCTTCTTTATATTAAAGCCAATCCTTTTGTCTATAATCTTGGGAGTTATTCTGGCATTTGTATTTCTTCCAGTATACAGCCGTCTTTGCAAGATTATCAAGTCTAAAAACATCTCAGCATCAATCTTAACAGCTGCAATAATCTTATTGGTAATCTTTCCGGTATGGTTTTTAACCCCTATTATTATAAATCAGTCA
Organism: Candidatus Pacearchaeota archaeon; assembly: GCA_015520065.1. Lineage (GTDB taxonomy): Archaea > Nanobdellota > Nanobdellia > Pacearchaeales > GW2011-AR1 > WAQV01. The sequence continues at coordinate 8,294 of WAQV01000098.1, forward strand.
ATAAAAGTATATCTTGCATCCCAACAGGTCGATTTTGTAACTCCTCTAAAAAAAATCTTTCCTGATTTGTTTGCATCAGAAACATTCTCAACAGAAGTCGGCTCAACTATACAGGCTTTTGTAACAAAAACAACTAACTATCTTGTTAACTCTTTTTCAAACCTTATCCTTAATTTTCCAACACTTCTTTTGCATTCTTTCATAGTGTTTTTCACATTCTTTTTTGTCATAAGAGACAAAGATTCCCTTATTAAATACATACAAAGTTTACTTCCTTTTCCAGAAGATGTTGAAAAAAAGCTCTTTGAGGCATCAAAAGCAATAACTACTTCAGTTATTTATGGCCAAGTTATTATTGGTATTATTCAAGGTATTATTGTAGGAATAGGTTTTTTAATATTTAAAATCCCGAATGCTTTGCTTCTTACTCTTCTTGCATCAGTGGCTGGAATTCTGCCAATAGTAGGAACGACAATAATCTGGCTCCCTGTTGTTATCTATCTACTTATAGGTGGAAACACTTTCTCTGCAGTTGGAGTTACTATGTTTGGAATTGTTTCAGCTACAATAGACAATATAATAAGACCTGCTTTTGTATCAATCAAAGCAAAAATGCATCCTTTAATGGTTTTCATAGGAATGATTGGAGGCTTGTTCTTGTTTGGGATTATTGGATTTATTTTAGGTCCATTAATAATAGCTTACACTTTAATAATTCTCGAGATTTACAGAACAAAGAGGACTAAAGGAATGTTGGTTCCGCAATAGAGAAATGAAGCTAAAAGTCAAGTTTCTTAAATGGTATGCAGGAGTTCCTGTAGCCATGCTTCACAGAAAGACTGCCTCAAAGATAGGTGCTCAAATAAGGGGCAGAATATCTATAAAGCCTTCTGAAAATTCAAAAAAAGAAGTGCTTGGAATTGTTGATATAGTTGAAAATAAAATAGTAAAGGAGGATGAAATTGTAGTTTCCTCTGAGATTGAAAAACAGCTTTCTTTGAAAAAAGGACAAAAGGTAGATGTTCATCTTGCTCCAATTCCGAAAAGCTTATCTTTCATTAAGAAAAAGCTAAACAAAAAAAGACTTTCATCAAAAGAAATTGAAGAGATAATTTCAGATATCGTAAATAACTCTCTTTCTGAAAGCGAAATTGCATTGTTTATTTCTGCAATGTATAAATACGGAATGAGTATGAGAGAAACCATCTACTTAATTAAAGCCATTCTAAAGTCAGGAAACAAGCTAAACCTGAACCATAAGATAGTTGTTGATAAGCACTCAATAGGAGGAATTCCTGGAAACAGAACCACACCAATAGTTGTTTCAATCTGCGCTGCAGCTGGATTGATATTTCCTAAGAACTCTTCAAGAGCGATAACGAGTGCTGCTGGAACTGCTGATGTAATAGAAACAATAGCCAGAGTGGAGTTTTCAGTGTATGAGTTAAAAAAAATAATAGATAAAGTAGGTGCATGCATGGTGTGGGGAGGTGCTTTAGGGCTGGTTCCGGCAGATGCAAAAATAATTCAGATTGAAAAAACCCTAAATATGGACCCTGAAGCCCAGCTTCTCGCATCAATTATATCAAAAAAACTAGCAGTAGAAAGCAAATACATCCTCATTGATATTCCTTGCGGAGAGAACGCAAAAGTAAGCCTGAAAAAAGCAAAAAAGCTTAAAAGAAAATTTGAGATTCTTGGGAGATTTTTTAGAAGAAAGTTGAAAGTTGTTTTAACAGACGGCAGCCAGCCAATAGGCAACGGCATAGGCCCTGTCCAGGAACTTAAAGACATTTTAAGAGTATTAAATCCCAGAATAAGAAATAATAAAAATGAAAGAATACCTCTTGACTTGGAAGAAAAATCTTTGTTTCTTGCAGGAACTCTTCTTGAGATGACTGGAAAAGCCAAAAAAAATAAAGGGATTGAGATGGCAAAAGAGATTCTCTATTCCGGAAAAGCCTTCAAAAAATTCAAGGAGATAATAAAAGCCCAAAGTGGCTCATTAAAAAGAATAAAAGATGCTAAATTCAAAAAAGACATTCTTGCAAATAAATCTGGAAAAGTTGTTGAGATAAATAATAAAAAAATAAACTCTCTTGCAAGAGTTGCAGGCTGCCCTACTGACAAAGCTGCAGGGCTGTATTTGTACCATCATCTTAATGAGGATGTCAAAAAGGGAGAGAAGATTTTAACAATTTATGCAGAGTCCAAACCGCGGCTTAAACTTGCCCTTGAATTTTACAAAAAGCAAAAACCGATTAAGATAAAGTAAGAATAAACATAATTTTTTAAACTTCTTTTGTTTAAAGTTATTATGGATGATACTGGCTACAGGAAAAGGATTGTAAACTATTTCAAGAAAAACCTTGCAAAAGGCTACACTATGGAGTCCCTCAAATGGGCTCTAATAAATCAGGGTTATCCTAAAGCTATTGTTGAAAGAGCAATGAAACAAGTCAATGAGGAACTTGCAAAAGAAGCTCCAATACTTAAAGACAAGCCAAAAATTACTTACCAAATTATTGACGAACACAACAGACCGATAACAATAAAAAAACCACTCTGGAAAAGAATTCTTGAGAGGTTTTTTGGATAGCTCTTTTCGTAAAGTTTTTAATCTGTCTTAATGTATGAGATAATACATGCCTCCGTCGCATAGTGGTATTGCACTCGGCTTGAGACCGAGGCCCTTCGGGGCACCCAGGTTCGATTCCTGGCGGAGGCGTGAGAATTTCTAAGTTGTTTCTTAACCAAAACTACCTTCTTAAACTACATAAAAATTATAAAGTTTGAAGTTCTGGATTTTTTAGTTATAAAAGATAAAAAGAGGTAAACCTGCTAGAGAACAAAAATATGGCTGTCTACTACATTCCTCAGAGAAAATTTGACATTGTTGTTGGAATTCCTTCTTACAATGAGGCAGACAGCATAGGATTTGTTACAAGAAATGTTGATGAAGGCCTTTCAAAATATTTTCCTGAAAGCAGAAGCGTAATAATAAATGTTGATAATAACTCGCCGGACAACACAAAAGAGGCATTTCTTTCTACTCCAACAAGAGCCAGAAAGCTTTATATCTCAACACCTGAAGGAGTTACAGGAAAAGGGCATAATTTTTACAACTTATTCAGGAAAATAAAGGAGTTTGATGCAAAAATCTGCATAGTTGTTGATGCTGACCTGAAAAGCATAAAGCCAGAATGGATAAAATACTTAGGAGAGGCTATAAAAAACGGATGCGATTTTGTCTCTCCTCTCTACAGCAGGCACGAGTATGATGGCTCAATTACAAACCATATATGTTATCCTTTAACTTACGGTCTGACATGCATGAACATAAGGCAGCCAATAGGAGGAGAATTTGCGTTTAGTGGAAGGCTTGCAGAATACTGGCTTGGAAAAACATGGGATAAAATGGCAAAGCAGTATGGAGTAGATATTTTTATGACTCAAACTGCGCTTCTTGGTGGCTTCAAAGTATGCCAGACAGTTCTTGGAAGCAAAATACATAAGCCAAGCGCTCCAAAACTCGGGCCTATGTTTACCCAGGTTGTAACAACAATGTTCAGGATTCTTTTAAACAACAAAGAGAAATGGTTAAGCCATATTGAGGATGTTAAAAAGTTTCCTGTAACAGGAGACATTAAATTTGAGTCTCCGCAGTCAGTTGCAATTGACTACAAAGCAATGAAAGAAACAAGCATTTACGAGTTCAAAATTAACTCAGACATACTTAAAAGAGTTCTTGAAAGGGATGTTTACAACCAGCTTTGCAAAATGTATCTAAGAGGCAACATAAATATCAACTCTGA
>WAQV01000099.1 GCA_015520065.1 Candidatus Pacearchaeota archaeon
TATAATTCTGGAGGCCCTGCCTCAGTTGTAGGGCACAGTTCTGAAGAGGTTGATGTGAATATAGGAGGAACAATTAAAACACTTCAGCAGGCGATTGACAATGGAGATTTCAGCAGCAGTGTTTGGACACAGTCTGGAAATAATATTTATTATAATAATGGAAATGTTGGTGTTGGAACTTCAAGCCCAACAGAAAAGCTTGAGGTTGCTGGGAATATAAAGGCTTCTGGGACTGTTTGTGATGCTAATGGATGCTTATCAAGAAATAGTTGTGCTTGGACAGGTTGGAGCAGTTGCGAGGCTGCTGGAGCGTCAAATCAGATGGTATGTTCATCTGGTCAGGTAGTAAGAGGATATCAAAGGCAAGGATGTAGTGTATCAGACTGCACTGACCCAACAAGATGCGAACAAATAAGACTTTACTGTTGTGGATAAGGAGATTTTATCTATGGTGAAAAATGTTAAACCTTAACAAACTCTATCTTTAATGTCTTCTTGAGAGATTCTATAAACTCTTGCTCTTTTTCCAAAGGAATAAGGCATCCTGCTGCAAACTCGTGTCCTCCTACTTCGCCTCCTATTTCCTCAACTGCTGTGCTTAAAACTTCTCTAACATTTCTTCCAACCTTTCCAACGCTTCTTGAAGAAACTTTTATTCTTTCTTTAGTATCGTCAATAGCCATTGTTGTAATTATTGTCCCGTCTTCATACAGAGAGGAATTTGCAAGAATTGAGGTTATTGTTCCTACAATAGTGTCTTTCACATTATCACGCGCATTTATTATAACAAATCCTTCCTCCTCAATCTTTTCTGTTTCTGTAACAAATTTAAGAGATGACAAAAGCAATTGCTTATACTTAATATACAATGACTCTGCTTTTTTCTTTGCTCCCTGAAGTTCTAAACAGAACTGAATTGCAGTTTCAGGCTCTCCGAGCCTTGAACAGGCATTTATTATGGCGCTTATCTCTCTAGCATCCTCAAATTTATTAAAGAGGCTTACAAGAAAAATATCTCCTATAATCTCTTTATTTTTTGACAGCGGATTTCTTAACATTATTGCTGTAACCAAATTTGACATCTCATCCTCTGTAAGCTCTATAAGGCTTTTATATCTGTTGTTTAATGGTTTAATTCCTGCATCTCTCAAAAGTTCTATAACTCCTTCTGCATTTCCGGTAACTCCTGGGATATAAGGGTTTGAGGAGAATTCAAGCACTTTGTTTAACGGTCTTGTTGAAGGATATATTAAAGGACCTCTTCTTTTTTTTATCTTCCCATCATTAAGTATCCCATGATTTATTTTTCCTATTTCTTTCTCAAGAGTGTCGCCTATCATTCCAATTAACGCTAGTTTTGCCAAATCTTCCATATTATCTGAGATCTCTCTGCAAAACAAGTATGTCAAACAAGAACTGCTTATCTTTTGTTTGTCTTCTAAAAGTTCAGGATTCACTATATGAACATTTTCAGGAATATTATAAACAACCTCGTGATGGTCTATTATAAAAACGTCTTTAAGTCCAAGCTTCTCTATATGATGGAGGCTTCCTGATGCCAAATCAAGAAAAAGGATTACTTTATCTTTTGGCAATGAGGATATGAAGCTTTCATCTAGAGACTTCACAATCTTCAGGCTAAATGTTTTGTCAAGATGCTTTAAGGTTTTAATCATTATTGAAGCAGAGGTTATTCCATCGGTATCGAAGTGGCTAACAACAAACAAGTCTTTATTTGAAATTCTCTCAAGAAACTTCTCTGCAACAATGCTGATTTCAGTGCTAAGCGATTTCCCCCTCTTTTTCATTTTAAGATTAAAATGCAAAAGCTTTATTACTTCTTTCTTTTATGCTCTATTCCAAAATACATCTTGAGTTTTCTCAGCTGAGCAAATATCCTGTCTTTTTCTCTCATTGCTCTTTTGTCCTGCTTGTTTGCAGCAAAATGTCTCTTTATTCTCTCTAGCTTTTCCTCAAGATTCTTTATATCAGGATTAACATAAAGGTTGTTTTCTTTAAGAATCTTAGATATCTTTTTTCCATACTCTCTTGGATGAATTCCTTGCTGTCTGAGAGTTTCTCCTATCTTTTCTGCAGTTAGTCCCTTCTGCGCAAGCTCTACAACCTTCTGTTCAAATTCCTTTAAAGAGAGTTTCTTTTTAGGAACCTTACCTGATTCTTTAGATGATTGCTTTTCTGTTTTTTTCTGCATTTTATTAAATTGTGAAAGTGTTTTTTAAAGCTTACTATCTGTTATAAAACAGGTGAAACTCCTATAGAAGAGAATTGAAAAACTATTTAAATATATATAACTTTGTGTTTTTAATGGCCAGAACTATTGGCATATTAAGCCTAAAAGGAGGTGTTGGCAAAACTTCAAGCGTTATTGCGTTGGGTTCTGCACTTGCAGATTTTGGCAAGAAGGTTCTTTTAGTTGATGCTAACTTTTCTTCGCCAAATTTAGGGTTGCATCTAAACTTTCTTGAAGTAGGACCTACGCTTTGCGATGTCTTAAACAGAAGCGCTAATATGAGGGATGCTATTTTTAATTGCGGAAATTTTGATGCTGTTTTTTTGCCAATTTACTCAAATATAAGAGTAAACCCGTTTAAGCTGAAAGACAAAATAAGCCCTGTAAAAAGAGAGTATGACTTTATTATTATAGACTCTTCTCCGGCCTTAAATGAAGAAACTCTTGCTGCAATAGTTGCTTCTGAGGAGATATTTGTTGTAACAACTCCTGATGTTCCAAGTCTTGGAACTACTTTAAGAGCTATTAAAATTGCAAAACAGAGAGGGACAAAAATAAGCGGTCTTATTCTTAACAAAGTGCATAATAAGAATTTTGAAATATCTCTCGAGGACATAGAGAAAACAACTGATATTCCAGTTGTTGCAGTAATTCCCTATGACACGAGAGTTTTGAAAGCGCAGTCAAGATTTGTGTCTTTAATCCACTACAAGCCAAAGTCAAGAGCAAGCAGAGAATACAAGAAACTTGCAGCATCTCTGGCTGGAGAAAAATATAATGAATTCAACCTAAGAGATTTGTTTATGAAGAGAAAAGAAGACCTCAATAGGGAGGCTCTTTACAGAGAAGTTTTTTCTGTTGTATAAGTTTGGAAGCTTGAAAGCCAAAACCTTATAAATTGATCTATGGTTTTTACTTTATAGGGCATCTGACAGCCCCGTGGTCTAGCGGTCAAAGATACAGGCCTTTGGAGCCTGTGACCCCGGTTCGAATCCGGGCGGGGCTATCCTGAGAAAGAAGTGGAGAGAAAAATTTATATACTATAGCAACTATAGTAGCTATAGAATGGTCACAACAATTCAGATAAGCAAAAAAACTAAAGATTTAATTGCATCTTTCGGAAGCAAGGATGAAACCTATGAAGATATAATTAAAAGAATGTATTCTCTTGCAGTAAAAGAACAGTTAAGGGAGTTTCTTATGTCTTCAGAAGAGTGCATTCCAATAGAAGATGCCATAAAAGAGGCTGAAGAGAAATGGCCAGAGTAGTTATTGTTGAAAGTTTGAAAAACGAGATACTTAAAAAATTCAAAAAAGAGTCCAAATCAATATTTAAGCTAATGCTTTCTTTAAAAGATAATCCAAACAAAGGCAAACTGCTTGGCTCTGTTGGAGGGATTGTAATAAAAGAGCTGAAATACAAAAACTTCAGATTTTATTTTCTTGCTGATGGGTTCAAGTTAAAAATACTCTCAAAAGAAGCTCTTGCTGACTTATTACTAAAATTTGTAAGAATGTCTGATAAAAAATATCAAAATAAAGTTATTAAGGAGATTAAAGAGATACTAATAAAGCTTGGTCCGTCTGCATTTGAGTAGTCAGATAGCTTCTTGAAACAATTAATGTTTGTACCTTCTTCTTTTTTCCACTTTCTTAAGCTGCAGAATAGTTCTTTCATAATTTTCTGAAGCTTTATAACCTTCTAAAAATGATTTAAACAAAGCTTCCCAGTTCTTAAAATGCCTTGCTTCCAGAGCCTGTTTAAACAAATATATGTCAACTGCCTTGTCTTCAAACCTATGGCTCCTGAATCCCAGCCCAAAATCAATGAAATAAACCTTACTGTCAGAATCTGACAAAATCATATTGGAAGTTGTTAAGTCTCCATGAATAATGTCTAAGTCATGAAGTTTTGCCACAGAACTTCCGATGTCTTTAAGCAGGTTTTTTTGTTTATTAAGAGCAAAACTGTCAAGGAAGTCAGACAGCTTTTTTCCCTTAATAAAACGCATTATAATTTCCTTTGAAGTTTCATTAATATCAACAATTTCTGGAACAGGAACAACTTCAGAAGCTTTTTTAAGAATTCTGCCTTCGCTTCTTGTCCTTATCTTTCTTATTTTCTCATCTATTTCCTTAATTCTGTATTCTTTTTTCACTCTTCTTTTGATAATAATGTTCTTTTTTGAATCAAGAAGTATAACTGCCTCTGCTCCTTGATGAATTATCTTTTTTGCCATTTTTACAAAATAAGCAAATAAAACTTAAATAAGTTTTTGCAATGAATGTTTTAGACAATTAGAAACAACAAAAACAACAATAAAATAGTTTTAAAAACCAGTTATCTTTTATAAATAAAAGAAAATAAATGAGAGTGTACAATGAAACATAACTTAAAAATCACTGCAATACTTCTTGCAATGTTCCTTATTACTCAATTTATAGGACTTTATGTTGTAGGGCATTACTCAAAGACAAAGGTTGTTGATGGAGAGGTTCAAAATGTCAGCGCTCCTGAACTGCCTTACGGAATGCAGACTCCTGAGATTAAAGAGGAAAAAGAGTTTTACGAGGTGTTTCCATCAATAATAATAGCATTTGCGATTGCGGTGTTCCTTTTATTTATACTGACAAAATTCAAAGCAGAATTTATACTTAAATTATGGTTTTTTGCTGTTGTTGCAATCGCGTTAGGAATATCTTTTAATGCTTTTCTTCCTCAGCTTGAAAACTCAGAGATTATAGCACTGGCAATTGCCTTGCCACTCGCTTTTATAAAGATATACAGGATTAATTTTCTAGTGCATAACTTTACAGAGCTTTTTGTTTACCCGGGGATTGCTGCTGTATTTGTTCCAATACTAAATCTCTGGACAATAGTCGCTTTACTCATAATAATCTCTGCATATGATATCTGGGCTGTTTGGCACTCAGGAATTATGCAGAAAATGGCAAAATACCAGATAAACAAGCTTAGAATTTTTCCTGGATTTTTTGTTCCTTATATCTCAAAAAAAGCCTTAATGAAACTTAAAAAGCTAAAAGGAAAGGTAAAGAAAACAAAGAGAGTAAAGGTAAATATAGCAATTCTCGGAGGAGGTGACATAATATTTCCTATAATAACCTCAGGAATTATGCTTAAATCTGCAGGAATCTGGCATGCTTTGTTTGTGATTTTCGGAGCTGCTGCAGGGCTGTCATACTTGTTTTTCTTTGCAGAGAAAAAGAAATTCTATCCCGCAATGCCCTTCATTACAGCTGGAATCTTTGCAGGGATGGTTTTAGGTTATTTTTTGTTGTAGCTTTCGCTTAATGCTTTCTCGAAGTCATTTCTCGAAAACCTGTTATAAAGTTTGCAATAAGTCTCAATGTTTTCTCTTGAAGTAGGCTCAATTGCAACAATATCTGAAATTCTTACAATAGCTGGCTTTTCTTCAAGAACTCTTCTTAACCCTTTTTCCATGTCATACTTTCCACCCTGATGAGGATTCAGCACTAAATAGTCTCCTTCAATCCTCTCCAATCTTCCAGAGAAAGTGGATGCATGTTGAGGATATACAATTATCCATTCTCCAATATAGGAGTGAAAAATTGTGTCTTTCTTTTGAATTCCAAGCACCATGCTATTTAATAGAGAGGGAATTTTATAAATCTTTCTATTGTACTTACTTTTTTGAGGTAACAAAACCAAAAAGTTTATAAATAGTGTTTATCACCTAAAAATAGTAATAAAATAGAATAGTTAAAATGATAGTTAAACAAGAGCTTATAAACAAGATAAAGGACTACTTTGGACTTAATATTTACGAGACGAAAGTATGGCTTGCATTACTCGTAAAAGGAGTTGCTTCTGCAGGAGAGATTGCTAGCATTTCAGGAGTTCCAAGGTCAAGAACTTATGATGTTCTGGAAAGCCTTGACAAGAGAGGTTTTGCTATAGTAAAGCTTGGAAAACCAGTAAAATACATTGGAGTTAAGCCTCATTTTGTTCTTGAGAAGCTTAAAAACAACATTAAGAAAGAGGCAGAAGACAGAATTATGAGTCTCTCAAAGATAAAAGAAACTGATGAGTATCTTCAGCTGGAACAGCTGTACAATGAAGGAATAAATCCTGTTAAAAGAGAGGATATTACTCTTGCACTAAAAGGAAAATCAAATATTACAAACCATCTTAAAGAGCTTTTAAACAGTGCTGAAAGAGAGGTATTGATTTGCATTAATGCTGATGACTTGTTGTCAAAACAAAAGCTGTTTAGACAGACTTTTGATGAGCTTAAAAACAGAGGAGTAAAAGTTAAAGTTGCTCTCTCTGGAAATGATAAAATGGTAAAGCATGCTGGAGAGAAGTTTAAAGAAAAATTCAAGAAAATTAACATAGACGCAAAATTCTTCATAATTGATAGAAGAGAGATTTTGTTTTACATTACAAAAAGCGCTTCTGGAGATGACATAGCAATATGGCTAAATTCAGAGTTTTTTGCAAATGCATTTGCATCAATGTTTGACAAGGCATTGAAATAAAACAAATAAAATGAGGCAAGTCCAAAAAACAGGTTTTAAAGTAGAGAAAGATAAAAATTTAATAGCAAGAAAAAGAGTGATGGAAGTTTATAGAAAAATGCAAAGATTCTTTCCGCAAGAACATAAAAAACTCTCTTCAGAGATTAATGCCCTTCTTAAAGAGATGATGAAGCCTGCTTAATACTTCTTATTCAGTTGTGCTGTCTATAACGCTCATCGCTTGAATGCTCATCTCATTCATTTTCTTTTTGTTGTTGTGTTTCCAGCTATCAATAAAATCCTTAATATTAAAGCTAACTTTTTCTCTAGCATACAGCCTTCCAGATTTCTCAAATACATCTTTATGCTTTCTTTTGAACCTCTCTGCGTTTGCCATGTCTACAGATAAAGGTCCTTCATAAACTACTTCTTTTCTCGGTTTGACAACTAAAATATAGTGCGCTGTTTTTCCGTCTCCTGAAGGATATTCAAACTCTCCAAACTTTATTATAAAAAACCTGCTTATCTCTAAACAAAGATTGTTGTAAAATTTAAGCAGCTTGCTTCCAGCAATATCTCCTTCCTGTTTTTCAGTAACAGCTCTAATAAGAACGAATTCAAGATTTTTTCTTTTTGCAGCTGACTTTATTTTGTTTATGTCTGTCTTTTGAGGGAAAAATTCTTTTAATGAAGGCTTTTTAAGAAATTTAATGCACTCTTTTTTGAATCTCTTAAGAGTCTCCTCAGAGAGGGCTGCAAGCGCATTTCTTTGTTTATAGGTTGGGTCAATGAGGACTATTGGAGACTGGAGCTTGGAGCTGTTTAAATTCCTCAATACTTCCTGCTTGCTTTTAAAGTGCTTTTCTATATCTATAATTTCCTTGCCTTTGGGGTCAATTTTTGACATTGCTTTGATGAATTTCAAAAAGCTTCCATAATGAAGTATTAGCAATTCAAGAGCGTATCCTGAGAACCCTTTAATGTAAGACTCTGCTCCATAACATTTCTTAGCATGGCAGAATGCTTTTGCAAGCTTTACATCGTTAAGCAATTTCTCTGATTTTAGCTTTTTTCTGATGTATTTTACATGGGCATAAGAAAGGTCTGTAATGTTTCTTGCTTCATTCGGATTTTTTATTTTTATCACAGGAATTATTTCAATGGAAAAGTTCTCAAAGAGATTGATTTTAAAGTAATCTCTCGAGCCATGAATCACCTCATATTTCTTTCCAGAGAGAAGCTTTTTAGTAAGAATTGGAAGGTTTTTGTCCTCGTATTTGTTGCTGAATCTTATAAAAATATCTGCATCATAATGCTGTTTTTTTATTACTGTGTTTTTTGCAAAGCTCCCTCCTATAAAAACTTCAGCATCAAGATTCATTGATTTAATTTTCTTTTTTAGGATATCTGAGAGTTCTTTTATTTTTAACTTCATGTTTTTCATCTCTTCTTTTGACGGGCTGATTAATAAAGAAGCTTCCCTCAGAATAGAATTCATGTTTCTTTTGCTGCTTTTGCCAGACATATTATCAAAAGAAAAATTCTGCTTATAAATTATTCTAATGTTCTCAATCCTCTTTACTAATAGAGTCTTTAAACTCTTTTAAGCTTTTTATGTTCTTGCCGAGAGTTGAGGCAAGATCAATAATGTACTTTCCTTCATCGAGCTTGTATATTAAAGGCCTCTCTTTATTGAATAGATTTACGAGGTCTATCTCAAACTTCCCTTCTCCTGTAACCCTTATGGATTCTATGTCAAGTATTACAGGGGTTTCTTTGTCTGTGATTCCTGCCATCTCTCTTATGTCCTTTTCTATTGCGTCCCTTTCCTCTTCAGGTATTTCTATTTTTCTGTCTTTTATCTTTTCAAACTGGTCTTCACGAATATAAAAGAAAAAATGGCTATTACAGTTGCTGCAACCTTCAATTATTTCCCGAGTTGCTGACGGAATAATTCTTGAACATTTAGTGCATTGGTATGGCATAGTTGAAGAAAAAGAGCAGAGTATTTAAATTTTCTGAAGTTATTTATTCAACAGCAGCTCTATTTTTTGAGGGTTTTTCTTAATTTCCTTGACTATAGTGGCTGGCCCAACAATAGTTATTGCTTCTAAATCTCCGCCTGATATTGTAGTAACAATTTTTCTTCTTAGCTTTTCAATAAAGCTGTCATTCTCATTTCCTGAAACAACTGCAAGTTCTATGCCTCTGAAATTCTTTACATGCCCTATTAATGCCATTGTGTCCTCTATGAGCCTTGTTTCCTCTTCTGCTCTAAGCCTGCCTTGAATAATAAGAATATTATTTCCTAAAACAATTCCAAGTATCTTTTTTATTCTTTCAGGAGTGTTAAGGTTCTTTATCTCTGAGTAAGGCAAAAAGTGTATTGCAAACCCCTTTATCTTTCCAACTCTTTTTCCCCTCTTTGCCATTCTCCAAATACCCTAAATTTTCTTTGAGAGTCTAAAAATTGACTCATAAAATTCCTCAAGATTTTTTCCGTATTTTGCGCTTATTCCAACTACTTCATATTCTGGAAATGCAGCCTCTATCCTTTTTACATCTGCTTTTTTTAAGTCAATTTTATTTGCAACTATTAGAACAGGGATTTTCCTTGCAACAAGGTTTCCTATAATTGTTATATTTACCTGATTGTATGGATTTTCTGTAGCATCCAGAACCACTACAACAATATCCATATCATCAAGCCATTTTATGCTTTCAATAACTCCCTGCGTTGCCTCTTTTGCTCTTTTCTTTGCGTCTTTTTTCTTCATTTTATATTTAAGGAAATCCTCATAATCTATTCGTGTAGCTATTCCAGGAGTATCAATCATCTTAAAAATCATTTTTTTGCCTTTGTATTCAATCTCTACTTTCTCTTTGAACTGCACATTTCTTGTTTCATGAGGAATTTTGCTTACGCTCCCTATCTCTTCTCCAGTAAAGTCTTTACAGATTCTGTTTGCCAGGCTTGTCTTTCCTGCGTTTGGCGGTCCGTAAAACCCGAGTTTTATGCTTCTCCTATTTCTAAATAGGTTAGAGAATACCTTTGAAAAAAAATTCTTAAAAACTCTTATCACCATATTACTAAATTTGACAGACAGTTTATTAAATTTTCTATCTTTTTCTCTTACGGAAAAATATGTTATTGTTTAGTGTTTTTGGTTGAGGTTGAGCATTTATTGATGGAGAGACTCGTTGCGGAGAAAATCTGTAAGGATTATAAGGAAGTTCTCCTTTAGCCAGGCTTTTTTTCCTGAAAAGATTGAATATCTTATCTACAGGAATCTCTATCATGCCTGTTCTTTTTCCTTCATATTTCTTTAAAGCATAGCTAACTTGTTCTGAGCTCCATCCTGCTTTTTTAAGATTAGACTTAATTTCAGAGTCAGAAAATCCTTTTCTCTTTGATGTCTCAATATAGGAAACAATGTTAAAAAGATTGTTTCTGTCCTGGAATAAGTATCTTTCGTATTTTGTTTTGTACCATTGCTGCAATATAATATATGCTATAAATCCTGCCATTATTAAAAAGAACATTATTAATATGAATAATCTCCACTTGAAGTTATCCACTTCCCCTGCATCGAGAATAACTTCTTCCTCATCAACTTCAAGATGGGAAAGTTTTGGAGAGATAAAAAACGGAACTTCTAAGAAGGTTATATCTTCTGTTGTAGAGAACTTAACAGTCATTGCTTCTTTCTTTAATTGAAGATACTTATATCCTCCTTCCTCATTGAATAAGTAATTCTGGTCGAAATATAAGTTATCTAGTTCACCGAGTATTATGTATGGAGAAGAGTACTTGTCTTTTTTGCTTATCTTAAACTCAAAAATGCTTGTTAATGGCTCAACACCTGACTCATAACCTGCAGATATTTGCTTATATGTCAGTTTTAAGTCCAAGTTGTCACCTATCCATAAAAGTATGGCATCTATGTACTTATCTCTATCATCAATCTCAAAATCGCTTTCTCCAGAAATAGTCGCCAAAGCATCTAGGTCAATTGCCTCTCTAGAAGGAAAGAAAGTTATATCTTTTGCGCTTCTTGTTACAGCAATTGACTCTGGAACATTGATGTTAAGGAGAAGTTCTACAAGGGAAATATAGTCTTCGTCAGTCAAAGCTGTCTCATTTTTCTTTTGCGCTTCTTCAAGCAATGATTCAATCTCGCTAAGATTTAATGAAAGCTCTATTGACTTCTGATAAAATATCGGAAAATTTCCTATCTGTTTTTTTACAGTATTAAGATCAGAGAGTTTTTTTCCGAGTAGAGAGTTTGCTACTTTAATTGGAGTTTCTACAACAAGGTTGAAAGTCTTTTCAACACTCATTCCTTTTGAGTCTGTTACTGTAAGCTTTATCTTAAAATTGCCAGTTTCTGTATAAGTGTATTCCAGAGTGTTTACAGTTGTTGTCCTTACATCTCCATTTCCTAAGTCCCACTCATACTTCTGGACTGTTCTGTTCGGATCTGTGGGCTGGACATTTGCTGTAAATTTGATAGGATATCCTGCAGGAACAATTAAAGGAGAAATTCCTTCAATAACAGGGGCTTTTTCTATAGAGATTATTTTTGATAAAATCTCATCATTGCCGAGGTTTAATTTAAGAGTTGCATTTCCATAGGTAACTGGAAGAGAAAAATTCGCGTTATCAAAGGAAAGTTTTACAAAACTGCTGGTAGAAATTACAGAAGGTGTCTGATTTATCTCATAAAACTTATCGCTGGTTACTATTCCAGAGGTGGTTTCATACTCTAATCTTAAGTCCTTGAGAGTTACTTGTTGATTTATTCCTGGAATAAGTTTTATTGGAACAATGCATCCTCCAGCAGGGCACTTCATATCATCTCCATAAATCTCCTCTAAGTAAAGTTGCATAGCATAACTAATTAATGTTCCGTCAGGGAACTCATTTCCAAGTGTCAGATTCCCTATGGCATCAAATTTCATTCCCTGAGCAAAGATGCTGTAAGAGTTTGGAGTTTCGGCATAGTAAGAAGGGTTGCCATAAAAACCGCATCCTTCTCCGTTCCCCACATCATACCCTCTTATCTTAAAATCTCCGCTTCCGATATTAGAGTAGATGCATACATAATACTCTTCTGGCTGAGTAACTAAGTATGAGATGTTGCAGAAAACCTCTCCTCCTTCATTTGATATAAATTGATTATCTATGTTGCAAGTGTCAATCTCCTCTCCAGACAGTCCGTACAAAGCCATAGTTACTCCTCTATCTCCAGAAACATTTTTTATCCATGCTCCAAGTCTAAATCCTGGAGATTCGCTTAACAATATTTTTTGGCAGTAAGGAGTAGTTCCTATCTTAAACTCTTGCTGGTCAAGATTGCTTTGATTATAACACCCATAAGATTTCAAGGACTGGCAGACTTCATCAGAAGATTTAGTATTCCCTAAATCTGGGATTTCGTCATTAAAAAAGTCTATCTCAAGTTGATTAAAACAGGATTTTGGAGCATCACTGTCAAGAGCAAAGCTTATTGATTTAACTGTTTCAATATCTCCGGAAAGTTTGAGTCCTATAAGCTTAGGATATCCTTTACTCAATGTCAGGGCCGGAGAGCTTCCTAGTATTCCTGTTATTGCATAATCTGACTCGCAGTTTACCGGAATGCAAGAAAAGTCAACATCTTGAAGAAGACTGCTTAAGTTGATTAATTCCATCAAAGAAATTGAGTTGCCAAAAGAATCTCTTACGAGAGTGTTTGCAGGTTCATTAGTAAGACTTATGTTTATCCACCCCTTTAGTGTTTCTCCTGGTGCATAAGAGCTGTAAATGTTTGAAGAAGGATCTCCGAGAGCAAAATCTGCTGATATAAGAAAGGAATTATATATTATGAATAGAAACAAAAAAACGCCCTTTAATTTCATTTTTTTCTTTTACCATGATGCCTTCTTCTTGTTGCAGAATTTTTATTTTTCCTTATTATAAAATATATTAAAGCAATAATCAAGATTACAATTATTATGTTGGCAAATGTAAAGAATGGAAGAGCTATTTTTGCAGGGCAAGGAATTACTGTCTCTCCGTCTTGGCATGACGCAGCAAGTCCTTGAGGATCATAATGCCATCCACTCTCATCTTGAACATATCCTGCATCCTCTCCATAGGATAAAGCAAAGACATTGTTTGGGTCCCACTGCCAGTTTGCCTTTAAAGAATAGCTTAAGTAGCCATCTTCGCAGTCATCAGTAGTAATTTCTGTATAA
Source organism: Candidatus Pacearchaeota archaeon (assembly GCA_015520065.1). Taxonomy (GTDB): domain Archaea; phylum Nanobdellota; class Nanobdellia; order Pacearchaeales; family GW2011-AR1; genus WAQV01. Next base: position 12,992 of record WAQV01000099.1, read on the forward strand.
CTGCATGTTCCTATCGAGAGAGGTGTTGTATTTACCTCGTTTCCTGTGCATTGAGAAGTATCAACAAGACAGTTGCTTGTGCAGGATACGCTTCCTCCTGCAAACCCAAAGTCAGTACAACTAATAGAACTTATATTCATTCCATCGCATTGTTCTCCTAAATTAATATCTCCGTCTCCGCAAAATCCACCTGCAGGCAGACCTGTGCAACTAGAAACATTAATGATTCCGCTTGAAGTGCAAGATATGCTTCCTGAGCTGTATCCAAAAGTTGTGCAGTCAACTCCTGCTGGAATGTTGGTTCCATCGCATTGCTCTCCAGGGCTTATAATGCCATCTCCAAGGGTATAATTTACGCTTACATTTGAGCTGTAAGTTGCTTGGCACTCATTAGTCAAAGGTGTCCAAACGCACTCGCAATTTACACTGCCATCAGTACAATTAATATTTGCATTGCTTGATTCTATTGTGCTGTCTGCAACTCCACATAAGTCTTGATTGCAAGAACTTTCATCTCCATATGAAGCGCAAGTAATTATCTCTGAACAGAAAATCCCTGATGAGATGGATATTGATAAATCATTGCTTATTCCTCCTGAAGGCAGTTCTGGAACCTCAAAATAAAATGCATCTATTGATCCCCACTCTCCATTGCTTGCAGTATCCAAGTCTTCCTGAGTAATTGTCCATTCTGCAACTGCATTGCCATCTGCATTAACAGTTCCAGAGATTGTTTTTATTAAATCGCTCTGAATAAGATCTGTTTCATATACCTGAAAAGTAACCTCTGTATTCTCTGCAAGACCAGTGTTCCTTGATACAAGCAGAACAGTAGTGCTTCCTGGAACTACATTCAAACTGAATATTGCTGTGCTGCCATCCAGAGACCAAAAAGATTCTGTTTCAAGTGTGCATGTAGAAGAACAACCATCTCCGTCTGCAGTGTTTCCATCATCGCATTCTTCTCCATTTAGTGTTTGAACAATTCCATCTCCGCAATAATAGTTGTGCTTGCAGCAAAGTTTAACGGCATAATCACTAACATTCCCTAAATGAGCATTTGTATCTGAAGAAAGAGAGATTTCTACAGAGATGTTAAACGGAACATTGTACTCCTGAGGACAGTCCGAAGTTTGAACTCCTGTACAAACTAAATCTTCATAACAGACGCCCACTGCATATTGGGGCTGAGAGATGTCAGGAATTTCTGCATGAGCGTTAGTGTCAGAAGACAGACTCAAAACTTTGTTTGTTCCATCGCAATTGGTATTTCCTGAACCGAAATTGCAGCATAACACCCAGCCGTAGTTGGTTTGCGTTGCATTCTCAGCATGAGCATTTGAAACATCTGACAATCTTAATATGGCATTTCCATTACTTCCTGAACAAGTTGTCTCATCAGTAATCCAGCATTTATCTTCTGCCATGATAAGAGAAGAAGATAAGATTACTAAAAAAACAACAATCAATCCTTTTAGAGATTTTGCATTTATCATTGTTTCTGATGGATTTTTTTTATCGCCAAAACTATCCATTTTCACCCTCTTTTTACTGATGACTATTAATAGATTTTTATATTTAAAAATACTTTGGTTATTAAAACTATCCTTTGATTACAACAAGAGGTTTTACTTTTGCAACAAGTCTGCCAATTCCTAATTCATGGGAAACTCTAACAACCTCATCAATATCTTTGTATGCTTCAGGAGCTTCCTCTGAAAGCCCTTTCCAGCTTCCTGATTTTACTTCAATTCCTTTTTCAGCAAGTTCTTTTTTTACCTGTTCGCCTCTTTTCTGCCTTATCGCCTGATGCCTTGACATTACTCTCCCTGCCCCATGTGCTGTTGAGCCAAAAGAGATTTCCTCTGCTTTTTTTGTCCCAACCAAAACATAGCTTGCAGTTCCCATGCTTCCAGGAATTAAAACAGGCTGTCCCACATTTCTATAGGCTTCAGGAATCTCTTTTCTTCCGGGACCAAAACTTCTTGTAGCGCCTTTTCTCAAAACTAAAACTTCTTTTTCAACACCATCAATTTCATGTTTTTCAAATTTTGCTATGTTATGGCATACTTCGTAAACAACTTCTGCATTAAAGTCGGGAAAGATTTTCTTCATTGCTTCTCGCGTCCAGTGAGTTATTAGCTGTTTGTTTGCAAATGCAAAGTTCACTGCAGCAGCCATTGCTCCAAAATACCTCTTTCCAAGTTCAGAATTTATTGGAGCGTTTACAAGCTCTCTGTCAGGAAGATTTTTTGTCCCGTATTTTGACTCCATTTCTTTTATGTAGTCTGAAGCTACCTGATGGCCCAAGCCACGAGAACCGCAATGAATCATTATTGTTACTTGCCCTTTTTTTAAGCCAAATGCTTCTGCAACTTTCTCGTCATAAATTTCCTCCACTTTCTGCACCTCGAGAAAATGGTTGCCTGCTCCTAAACTTCCTAGCTGCGGAGCCCCTCTTTTTTTTGCCCTGTCACTTACATATTCTGGCTTGGCTTCAGCCATTCTGCCCTCTTCTTCAAGATGCAAGTAGTCCTCTTTAAAACCATAACCATTATTTACAGCCCATTGCGCGCCTCCAAGCAGAACCTCATTCAGCTCTTTTTCAGAAAGCTTAATTCTGCCACCTCTTCCAACTCCTGAGGGAATATCTCTGAAAAGCTGAGCAGATATTTGTTTTTCTTTTCCTTGTATGTCCTCTGCTTTAAGATTTGTTCTTAAAAGCCTTACAGAGCAATCAATATCGAATCCTACACATCCAGGACTGATTACTCCTTTTTCAATGTCAAAAGCAGCGACTCCTCCAATACACATTCCATATCCCTGATGAGCATCAGGCATTGCAATACTTGCTTTAATAATTCCTGGAAGCGTGGCAACATTAGATATCTGTCTAAAAGTGTCATCTCTCCTCATCTGCTGAATTAAAATGTCACTGGCAAATATTCTTCCTGGTACATTCATATTTCCTTCTTTTTTAATCTCATAGACATTCTCTGATATTTTTCTTAACTTTACATCATAAACCATTTTAATCAGTAATTTGAGAGGTCTTTTGAGTTTAAGTATGTTATGGAAAGGGTTTATTAATCTTTATATCCATTAACTTAAACATCAAACATCCAATACAACCTGTGCAACCCATTGGTCTTTTTCTTTGTCAAATCCTACAAACATTTCGTTGTAGGTAACTGCCTTTACATGAGTATGGATATGGTAATTTTTTGCATCATCTCCAACTGCAATGGCTTTAAGCTTTAATTTTCCATTGTTATTGGTGCAATCTTCAATCTTTATGTCTGCAACATCTGCAAGAAAGAAGCCCTCAGTGTCAAGCAGAAATAGAAACTCTTCAAGAAAATTATAAAGTAGGTTTTCAAAGTCTTTTCCCTCTACTGAGATGCTCACTTCTTTACTCTTTTTAATATTGCCATCATACATTGAATAAAACATAGCTATTGCTGAGTTTTTGAAAGCTTCTTCAAGAGTATTGCCAAAAGCCTGAAATTTAACATCTGCTGTATGTTTCAAAAAAGTGAACTTTTTTTCAAGAGAAGTTTTGTTAGAGTTATTAGTATCTTTCATTGATGTAAAAAGATTGCGATATATTTAAATACTGCCTTTACTTTATAAAAAAGTCATTAAATAAAAAGAAGGTGAGATGACATCAGGCAAAAAATCCAGAAAAATTCAACTTAATTTCAGCATAACTCTTACACAGAGAGTTTTTTACAGCATTATTGCTTTAGGAGTTCTGCTCTTTGTTGCTCTTGGAGCTGGAATTTATGTTTATGCTTACAATTCTGGAGGTCCTGCATCAACAGTAGGACATACTGCAAAAGAGTTGGATTTAAGCGGAGGAGTTAATGGCGATGCTGTTTTTAACGGCAATGTGGGGATTGGGCTTGCATCTGGTTTTTTAGGAAAACTCCATATCCATTCAGGAGCAGATGGAAAGCCTGCTTTGGCAGTTTCAAAAGGTGGAGGAGGAGATACAGAACCTATAGCAATATTTTACAAAGACATCTCTCCTGTAGCAGAAGCAATGAGAATTAACAGAAACGGAAATGTTGGCATTGGAACTACAAGCCCAACAGAAAAACTAGAAGTTGCTGGGAACATCAAAGTTTCTGGAAATGTTCAGGCTTCAGGAACAATTTGTGATGCTAATGGGTGTATTGGAAGTGGTAGCAGCGGAAATACTGGACCAATATCGACAGGACTTTATGGTTTTTGTAAAATAATATATGATAGTGTAGATACTACTTCTTACTGTACAACATCATATCCTCCTGCAACATGTACTTCATATGCAAATGGAATATGTACTTGTCCAAGCGGATATACTCTAATACAACTAACAGGAACTAATGATTGGAGAGGAGGGACAGTTACATGTTACAAAAACTAGTTTCTATATTTAACTCGGGAACTAACCCCTAAACTCAAAAACAATAATTCTTATAAACGCTTTAATGCTTGAAAGAACATGGAAGATGTCTATTCCGGGAAGGAGTTTCATGACAGAAAAGGAATAGAACATATTTCTACTGGATTATCTCCAGAGGTTAAAGCAGTTGACCAGGAGCTTGAGGAAATATTAAAGAGACAGTCAGCAAAAATAAAAGTTGTTGGTATTGGAGGCGGCGGAAACAACTCTTTAAGCAGGATGAGGGAAATAGGAATTAAAGGTGGAGAATTAATTGCAATAAACACTGATGCTCAGGATTTACTGTATGCTAATGCTGACCATAAAATTCTGATTGGAAAGGAACTGACTCAAGGGTTAGGAGCTGGAAGCAATCCTCAAGTGGGACAGGAGGCTGCAAAGGAGTCTGAGGCAGAGATAAAAAAGAAACTTGCAGGAAGCGACATGGTCTTTATTACTTGTGGTTTGGGAGGTGGAACTGGAACAGGAGCTGCTCCAGTAGTTGCAAAGATTGCGAAAAAACAAGGAGCACTAACAATTGGTATTGTTACTATTCCTTTTACAATTGAAGGCCAGAAAAGAATAGAGAACGCCATGAACGGGTTGGAAAAAATAGAGTCAGTAGTTGATACTCTTATTGTAATTCCTAACGACAAGCTTTTGGAGCTTGCTCCTGACTTGCCATTGCATACAGCTTTCAAAATCGCTGACGAAATCTTGACAAACGCTGTAAAAGGAGTTACAGAGCTTGTTACAACATCTGGGCTTGTAAATCTTGATTTTGCAGATATAAGGGCTGTTATGGTTAATGGAGGAGTTTCATTAATAGGAATGGGAGAATCTGACACTCAAAACAGGGCCTTGGATGCTGTGGAAAAAGCAATCCAGAACCCTCTTTTAGATGTGGATATCTCAGATGCAAAAGGAGCGTTGGTGAATGTTATTGGTGGCTCTGATATGAGTCTTGATGAGTGCAAAACAATAATCGAAGTTGTCGGAGAGAAATTAAGCCCTGATGCAAAACTCATCTGGGGTGCACAAATATCTCCTGACATGGAAAAATCAATAAGAGTTCTTCTCATAGTAACAGGAGTCAAAAGCTCCCAGATTTTAGGGCACAGAGAGCCTCTTGATGAATTAAAGCACAAGGAAATTGAAGAAGAGTTAGGAATAGAGTTTTTTGAGTGAGGCTTTCAAGTATATAAAAAGAAATCTTTAATAATTATTCTCCTTAAAGAACCTATAATCTCCAAGGTGATATCCTTTTATTCCATTATAAAAGCTGCTTACTTGTTTTTCGTGTTCTTGCCAGAAATTTCCTCCAAAGGTATAAGAACTAGACACATACCTCTCAGGATTTAGTTTCTCAGGATTTACATACCTGTCAGTATTTGATTGCAAACCTGCATTGTAACCTATGTCGTATCCGTTAAAAATATACATGCAAATTTCTATCTTAGGTGAAATTTAAATTTTTTGATTGTTGGCAGATTCCCAAGATTTTTCACTCTGTTTAAAACAGAATCCCTAAATTTTAAAAACTCCTTTATTTTTAGATAATTCATGGTAATAAATTTCAAAGAGCAAATCGGCAAGGCAAAATCTTTTTTAATGAAATGCAAAAGAGTCTGGTTAGTGCTTAAAAAACCTACAAGAAAAGAATTTGAGATGATTACAAAAGTGTCTGCAGTAGGAATATTAA
>WAQV01000100.1 GCA_015520065.1 Candidatus Pacearchaeota archaeon
ATAGAATTGCAAAGATTATGAGGAAGTCACGATAGCCTTGCAAACGAAAGATTTAAAAAGGATTACATTATAGTATATACATAAATGTATATACCTCATGTGAATAATGCTTAATGTTCAAAATGGCAGACATATTTGACAACAAAATTTTATGCAGAAACTGCAACTCAGAGATGAAAAAGTCAGAAATAGTCAGAAATGGATTTCTTTTAAGAGCAATGGTATGTTCTAATAAAAGATGCAACGAGAGAATTATACACCCTCTTGACGAGCAGGAATACAATAGGTTTATAAATTTGAGAAATAAGGAATTTAGAGTTAAAATGAGAATTGTTGGAAACAGTTATGCCATATCCATTCCAAAAGAGATAGTCTCTTTTCTTGAGGAGCAAAGAAAGATTGTGAATGATGTAGTAAAATTATGCTTTGAGGACATGGGAAGATTGTCAATAATTTTTAATGAAATTAATAAAATGCGGAGAAGATAAAATGGCAAAAAAAGAAATAAGATTAAAGGTTGTTGAAGCGTTGCAGGATGATGCTTACAAAGGAATAGCGAGAATTGACAGCGAGGCAATGAGAGAGTTGGGAGTGAGAAGAGGAGATGTTATAACAATTAAAGGAAACAGGGAAACTGTTGCAATTGTTGACAGAGCATATCCTGCAGATGTTGGAGAAGGAATTATAAGAATTGATGGAATATTAAGGAAAAATGCAAAAACAGGGCTTGGAGAGATAGTTACAATATCAAAAGCTGATATCAAAGAGGCAAGAAAAATAGTCATAGCTCCTGCGCAAAAAAATATTATGGTTCAGGGTGACCCTGAGGGAATAAAAAGAGGTCTTCTTGGAAGATGCGTAGTTAAAGGAGATGTTGTTGTTCTTGGAGGAGCAAGAAGGAGAAGAGATTTAATGTCAGAAGAGTTTGAAGATATTCATGACATTTTTGGAAGCCTGAATGATATTTTTGGAAACATGGGATTCGGGCATTTTGGAGGAATAAGCCAGATAAGATTTAAAATTGTGAGTTGCAACCCTAATCAGCCAGTAATAATAACTGAGAACACTGAAGTAGTTCTTAATCCTAAAGCAGTAGAGATAGCAGATGAAAAAATCCCAGAGATAACTTATGAGGACATTGGAGGTTTAGAAGAAGAAGTTAAAAAAATAAGAGAGATGGTAGAACTTCCTTTAAAGCGTCCTGAGATTTTCAATAAACTTGGAATAGAGCCTCCTAAAGGAGTGCTGCTTCACGGACCTCCTGGAACAGGTAAAACACTTTTGGCAAAGGCAGTTGCAAATGAGTCAGAGGCAAACTTTATACTGCTAAACGGGCCGGAAATAATGTCAAAGTTTTATGGTGAATCAGAGAAAAAGATAAGGGACATTTTTGAGGAAGCAGAAAAAACAGCACCAACAATAATATTTATTGATGAGATTGACGCAATAGCTCCAAAAAGAGAAGACGTTCACGGAGAGGTTGAAAGGCGTGTTGTCAGCCAGCTTCTTACAATGATGGACGGTCTTAAGTCAAGAGGAAAAGTAATAGTTATTGGCGCTACAAACAGAATTAATTCTATTGACCCAGCATTAAGAAGGCCAGGAAGATTTGACAGGGAGATTGAGATAAGCGTTCCAAGCAAAAAAGGCAGATTATCAATTCTTAAAATCCACACAAGAGGAATGCCTCTAAAGAATGTCAATCTTGAAGAGCTTGCTTCACTAACTCATGGTTTTGTAGGTGCTGACCTTGAAGCACTAACAAAAGAGGCAGCAATGAATGTTCTAAGAAAGCTTCTTCCAAAAATGAAGCTTGACAGTGATGAACAAATACCTCAGGAAGTTATGGAAAAGCTTGTAATAAAACACGAAGACTTTCTTGAAGCACTGAAAGTAGTAAGACCTTCTGCAATGAGAGAGGTATTAGTGGAAACTCCAAATGTCAAATGGGAGTATGTAGGAGGTTTGGACAAAGTAAAGCAGGAGCTTAAAGAGGCTGTTGAGTGGCCTTTAAAGTATCCTGAGAGCTTTAAGAGAATGGGAATCAGGCCTTCAAAAGGAATACTCCTGTATGGACCTCCTGGAACAGGTAAAACACTTTTGGCAAAAGCTGTTGCAAAAGAATCAGAGGCAAATTTCATACAAGTAAAAGGACCTTCATTGTTAAGCATGTGGGTTGGAAAGTCTGAGGAAGGAGTCAGAAAGATATTTGAGAGAGCACGGCAGGTAGCTCCTTGCGTTATATTCTTCGATGAGATTGATGCACTAGCAGGAAAAAGAGGGCAGGAAACAGGAACAAAAGTTACAGAAAGAGTTTTAAATCAACTGCTTGCAGAGATGGATGGAATTGAGGACTTAAATAATGTGCTAGTAATAGCAGCAACCAACAGACCAGACATACTTGACCCTGCATTGCTAAGGCCTGGAAGGTTTGACAAGATACTTTTAGTAAATGCTCCTGAAGAGAAAGGAAGGCTCGAGATACTTAAAGTGCATACAAAAGGTATGCCTCTTGCAAAAGATGTAAATCTTAAAGAAATTGCAAAAAAAACTGACGGTTACACTGGAGCTGATTTAGAGGCTCTTGCAAGAGAGGCTGCAATGCTTGCTTTGAGAGAGTCTATTGATGCTAAAGAAGTAAAGAAAAAGCATTTTGAAGAGGCATTAAAGAAGATATCTCCAAGCGTAAGCAAGCCGACAATTGAGGTTTATAAGAAAATAGAAGAAAACTATCTTAAGTCAGCAAAGTCTGCTGTTCCGCAGGAATCTGTAAGTTATCTTGGATGATAGTTTAATAAAGTTTATAAACCAACCTTTTATTCTCTTTTCTATGAGGTTTATAATGACTGGCCACAAAGGCCTTATAGGAGAGTTTCTTTTAAGAAAACTGTTGGAAAGGGGTGACGAACCTGTCGCACTTATTGACTTGAGAGAAGGAAAAGATATTTTAGATATACATAACTTAGGTATTGAGGGAAAAGCTGATGTTCTGATACACTTGGCAGCCCTGTGCAAAATAAACAAATCAATATCTAACCCTGAGGAAACATTCAGACATAATGTTTTAGGCACGCATCATGTTCTTGAGTTCTGCAGAAGAAACAAAATACCTAAAGTTATATTTACGAGTTCTACTAGAGTATTGCATCCTGAGAAAAACCCCTACACTGCAAGCAAAGTATTTGGAGAGGAGCTAGTTAAAGCATACAATCATTCATACGGCATAGAGTATGTCATTGTAAGGCCTAGCACTGTTTACGGACCATTCAACGACCACACAAGAAGGTTAGTGGACATATTCATTATGAATGCTCTTGAAGGAAAGCCTCTCGAGATTTACGGTGATGAAGAAAAAACTCTTGATTTCACTTATGTAGAAGATTTTGTCGAGGGATTTCTTCTTGCAATGGAGCAGAAAAATGAGGAATTTGACATATCTTACGGAGAGCCTGTAAAAATAGTCGATGTTGCAAAACACATAATAGAGCTTAACGGAGGTAAAGGAGAATATATACATCTCTCTCCTGAGATTGCCCAGCCACAACGGGTTTATATTGATATATCAAAAATCAAAAAACTTGGTTTTAATCCAAAAGTGCATGTGAAAGAAGGCATAAAAAGAACTTTTGAATGGTATAAGCAAAACTACGAGATTATTAAAAAAAGCAGAGGAGAAATTTTAAATACTCTCCAATAAAAGATTTCTAACATGAAGTTGCAAAGAAACCTTCTTATGCTGGCATTGCTTGCATCATTGCAATTTGGAAATTATTCTGGCAAAACAGACGCAAATATAAAAAGAAGTCTTGCTCCAAGCATGAAATATGAGAATTACATACAGTATGTCTGCAAATCTTCAGAAAATACTGAACAGAAAAAAGACGAGATTTATGAAATTATAGAAGAAATCTACGAGAAAATAGATATGCCTGAATACATCAGCAGGAACCATATAAGAGCCATGATTCTTACAGAATCTCAGGATAATCCTCTGGCAATGAGTAAAAAAGGTGCGAGAGGTTTAATGCAGCTGACAATAGAAGCATGGAAAGAAGTTGACGACTCTGATTATTTTTTAAAGGCGTTTGACCCTTACAAAAGCATAGAAGTTGGAATGAAATATCTTAAGTGGATAGATAATTATGCAAGAAAAAAGCACCCTTCATGGGATTCTTTGCCTGATGAAAAGAAAAGAGAGATAATTTTTGCATCATACAATGGAGGTTCATCAAGAGTTAAATACAGAGGATGGGAAATAACAAGAATGCCTCCTGAAACAAGAAACTATATAAGCAAGATAGAAAGAAACCTTCTGCAAGTTGAGAAAAAGCTAAATTAATAGCTTCTTATTCCTAGCTTTTTAAGAATCCTCTCGAGAATTTTCTCTTTGTCTTTGTCAGAATCATAATGAACTCCTATAATTCTTGCAGCAATCTCTTTATAAGCTCTTGCTGGCCTGCTTTTTGGATGAGTATGAACAACAGCATCTTTTAGACTTAGTGATCTTTGAACGCACTCATCTTCAGGAATCATCCCAAGGACAGGAACCTCTAACATTTCTTTTACTGTTTCCGGACGCATTTCTATATCGTTTTTTTTCACCCTCGTCACAATTACTCCTGACACTGGTTTTCTCATCTGTTCTGCAACTTTTATTGTTTTCAGTGCGTCAGTTATTGCAGGCATCTCTGGATTGGTTACAATTATTATCTCGTCTGCAACTCTAATTGCAGAAACAGCCTCGTTTCCAAGCCCAGCAGCACTGTCTATTATTACATAGTTGGAGATTTTCCTGAAATCTCTCTTAAAATCCTTCATTCTTTCAGGCTTTATTCTTTTCAGTTCTTTCACTGAAAGGGATGCTGGTATGATTTTCAATCCAGAATGATGCTCATAAACAGCCTCGAACAAATCTGCTTTCTCGAGAAGAACATGATTTAAGTTTATAGGAACCTCAGGAGAACCTAAATGCAGGCCTACGTTGGGTGTTGACAGATTCCCGTCAACAATCAAAACATCTTCTCCAAAGAAATTCATTGCAGCGCCAAGATTGATTGCTGTTGTTGTCTTCCCAACTCCTCCTTTTCCGGATGTGACAACAATGATTTTCGGCATTTTATTAAAAAAAGTTTAAGCAACTTTCTCCGCAGTAATTTTATCGTAAAAGAAATTGCTTTGTAGTACTTATAAACTTTTCTAACTTGTCTGCATATTGTTTCAGCTTTTCCAAATTTATATTTATCTCTTTTCCACGATAGAAAACTTTAAGGGCAACATTCTTTCTAAACTCTCCGATTCTCTCTTTTCTCAAGTCTTCTATTTTCTTGAACATCTCATACATCTCCATTACCTCAAGAACGTTCTTATCATCTTTAAACAGCTCACGGATAGTATCTACTTTCTTTACAGGGTTTACAGGAACTGTAGAAATCTTTTTCTTCTTTTTTGCATGTTTCAATAAAGCATCTATGCTTTTTTCAATCATTCTTCTCCATCTAAGAATAAGATTTATTATTACGTCGCAGGTTTTAGTATATTTCAGGCTAACATAGAGAAGATGGTCTGCACTTATTTTCTCCTGAATTATCTCTTCCATATTTGTCCCTTTTCCCAAAAACCCCTTTCAGAATAAATGTTATTACGAAAAAAGGGTTTTTATATTTTTTCATTTTTAAGATGTTGCAACAAAATACAGGGAAATTTATAGATTGTTTAACAACAAATTTATAAGTTCCAGAAATTTTATTGTAAAATGGGGAAAAAGAGGGATTGTAGAGTTGTCCTTAAAAGCTTTCAGTATGTTCCAGAAAGAAAAAAAGGGCAGATAGCAGTTTTTATTGTTATTGCAATAGCAGTTATAGGCGGAATAGGGCTTATCATGGTGTTGAAAAAAGAAGCATCTATAAGAACAAGCGGAAGCCCTGAGACCAACCCTGAGGTTTTTATAACTTCCTGTCTTGAAGACAGAGTCAGAGAGTCTGTAAATCTTATATTGGAGCATGGAGGCTCGATAAATCCTGAAGAAGGAGTTCATTTTGAATTCCAGTTTTCTGACAAAGAAGAGCCTGTAAATGTTTCTTACCTGTGTTACACAAAGAATTATTATATAAAATGCATAAACCAAAAGCCGGTTTTAATAGGCCATATAAAGAACGAGATAAAAAGCTATCTTTCAACTCCTTCAGACAGTGTTGATGAGTGCATAAACCAATTAGTGCTGTCTCTCAAAAAAGAAGGTTACAGCGTAGAGGCAGATTACAATGGATTTGAGATTGAGATGGCAGAAGGGAAGGTTTATGTAAACATAAATGCGGAGGTAAATATAGAGAAGACAAACTTCAGTGCAACTAAAAAAGGTTTTAAAGTTGCATTCCCTACAAGATTATATGACATTGCAAAAGTAGCTCAGGAGATATCCAGCCAGGAGGCAAGATATTGCTATTTTGAGAATTTAGGGTATATGCTGACATATCCTGATTTCAAGATAAAAAAGATTGTTGCAAAAGACTCGAACAGGATATATGTTGTTGAATACAAAGACACTAAGGAAAAAATGAGATTTGCGATAAGGAGCTGTGCAATACCTGCAGGAGGTGGGCTTTAAATGCTGAATAAAAAAAGAGGTAAGTGGGAAATTTTAGTGTTAATTCAGATACTGCTGCTTGTAAATTTCAGTATTGCTACAAGCTATATTATTGGAAAATACTATCCTGACAACGAGTTTACTGAAAATACTGAAAAACTTTTTTCTTTCCAGAGCATTGGAATTGTATCTGCCTCAGATTCAGGATATCTTAAATGCTGCCCAGTAACTAATGATGGTGCTATATGTCAGGATGTGCCATATACTGATACTGAAACCTGCGACAATCCTATTCCTGCAAGTTGCGACAAGGTTGCTGACTGCAAGATTGGATGTTGTTTTGATGAATCAGAAGGATTGTGTGCAACAAACTCTCCAAAAGTGGAGTGTGAAAACAATGGCGGAATATGGAAAGACAGTAAAAACTGTGAGATAGAAGAATGCAGAAAAGGATGCTGTGTCTTGGGAAGCAATGTAAGATTTACAACAGAAAGAGAGTGCGAGGTTGCTGCTGAATCAAAAGGATTTGAAAAAGATTTCAGGGCAGATATTACAACAGAATATGAATGCCTTGCTCTTGCTGAAACCCAGAAAGAAGGAGCATGCGTTATTGAAACCAAAAACTCTGAAAGCGGAGAGGTTGGAAATACCTGCAGGTTTACAACAGAGGCTGAGTGCTTAAAAATTGGTGGAAGATTTTATGAAGGTCTTTTATGCTCTAATCCGTCTTTGGAGACTGGCTGCGAAAGGCAGTCCTATATTGGATGCGTTGAAGGAAAAGATGAAATTTACTGGTTTGACTCATGCGGAAACAGAGAGAATATCTACTCCTCTGACAGAGATGCTTCGTGGAATGAAGGAAAAGTTCTAACAAAAACTGAATCATGCAATCCTGACTCAGACAATGTTGATTCAAAAACATGCGGAAACTGCAATTCTGCTTTAAGCAGCATCTGTGCTACTTCTGATAAGGCAAAAGCTGGAGAGAAAGTTAAGAAAGATGGAGATTATGTTTGCAAGAGCCTGAAATGCATTGATAGTGATGGAAACGAGAGGCTTAATGGTGAAAGCTGGTGCGAGTATGACAGTTATATCGGAGATGGAAAAGACCCTGCAGGAAGCCTTCACTGGAGGAAATACTGTCATGAAGGAGAGATAATTACTGAGAATTGCGGAGATTACAGAACAGGACTATGCCAACAGCAGATAATTGAGGAGAACGGAAAAACATTCTCAACTGCAAACTGTGTAACAAATGAAGCATTAAGATGCATTGATTATAACTCTGACAAGGATAAAATGGAAGAGCTATGCAATAAGAACAGCCATTGCAGAATTAAAAACATAAATATTGATAAGAGGTTTAGATTCAGCCTGTGCGTTCCTGCTTATCCTCTTGGAAGAGACTTCAGTGCAGCGTCTGGCAGCAGCGGCGCAACATGTTCAATAGCAAATATGAAGTGCCAGGTTGTTTATAAGAAAAGCTGGAAAGGAAAATGGAAATGCAAGCAAAACTGCAACTGCGAAAAAAAGATATTTGCAGAACAGATGAATGACTTATGCATAAGTCTTGGTGATTGCGGAAGCTATATTAATTATATTGGAAAAGGAACAAACAACATAAAAGTTACAAGGTCTCCTTATGTATCATGGAAAGAGTATCTAAAATATTCCAACCCTGAAAAAGGACAGTATGTCAAGCCGCAAAATGTTGAAGATGTTATTGACTCAATGATTGGAGAGTCAGTAAATGAAATTGATACAGGAGAAGAAGGAGTTGCAAAGTTTATTGAAACTCTCGGCCAGATTTCTGGAGCAGGAGGATTATTGACTCAAGGAGGAATATCTATTTATCAAAAATTTACTACCTCTTTAGAAGGATGGTTTTTTGCTGAGACTACCTTAGCATCCTTTGCATCAGCAGCAATATCTGCTGCGATTGGAGCGTATGTTGGAACTCTGCTTGCTGCAGAACTTGGAATCACTGGAGAAGGAGCAACAGCAATGGCAATAGGTGGAGGATTAGCTGGAGCTGTAATAGGATGGTATTCGGTGAGTGCTGGAAGTACTTGGGGAGGATTTATGTCTGCTCTTGGAAGTCCTGTTTTCTGGGTAGGAGTTAGTATAATGGTATGGGCAGGAATAACTGGATGGGGTAAAATCAAAGTACGAGATGTAGAGTTTAAGTGCATGCCGTGGCAGCCACCTGTTGGAGGAAAAAACTGCGAAAAATGCAATGAAGACCCTTCAAAGCCTTGCACTAAGTACAGATGCGAAAGCTTGGGAACTTCCTGCAGGCTTTTAAACGAAGATTCAGAAAATCCTGTATGCCAGAGCGTTCCATATGAACCAAATCCTCCAGTAATAAGCCCTCTAGAAGTTTCAGATGGATACCAGTTCCTGAATGAAGATGAAGAGAATAAAAGAGTAGAGGTAAGAAGCACTGACAGCTTGCACAACGGATGCATACAATCATTTACTCGAGTGAATATCACTCTTCAGACTGACGAGTATGCGCAATGCAAGTTTGACCTTGTTAGAGATAAAACTTATGAGGAAATGGGTTATGACACAGGAGACTACTTTATTGAACAAACTTTGTTTACAAAAAACCACACTCTTATCTTCGAGATACCAAGCATTGATGCTCTTGAAGCAAATCTGCCAGCAGAGATAACTGGAGATTTAAGAGAAAAATATGGAAATTTCAATATTTATGTGAGATGTATGGATTATCACGGAAATTTCAATATTGAGCCATATACAATAAATATATGCGCTAATTCAGAGCCTGACATGACTGCTCCTAGAATAAGAACTTTTGACCCAGCAGATGGAAGTTATCTAAAATACGGAGCAACTGAAACAAATTTCACAATATATCTGAATAAACCTGCAGAATGTAAATATGATGTTGTAGGAAACAAGAGTTATGAGGATATGGATAATGCTATGAATTGCAACACTGACTTCCTAGACCCTTCATTATTTGGATGGGAATGCAATTCAACAATAAGCAATTTAGTCCCAGGAGAAAACAAAATATACATAAAATGCAAAAACAAACCATGGGTAGTAACTCAAGAAGATGTTAAAAAGTATGGAGAAAGAGTTTCTAATAGCCAAGACATAGTATATACTCTTTATGTTTCAGAGGAAACACTAAATATAACATCTGCATCTCCAAGCGGAGAGGTTAAAGGTGGTGTAGAGCCAATAACAGTAAACTTAGAGATTGAAACAGAAGGAGGCTCTGACGACGGAATTGCAACATGTGAGTTCCAATGGGGAGATTGGTGGAACACATTCCAGAATACTGACTCAACAACTCACAAGCAGGAGTTGAACCTGTATGAAGGAAGATTTAGCATCCCTGTAAGATGTAATGATAGTGCAGGAAATATTGCAGAAACAAGTGTTGAGTTTACATTAAAGCTTGACACTGATGCTCCAGTAGCTGTAAGAGCATATCATGATGGAAGCTATCTTAAGCTAA
>WAQV01000101.1 GCA_015520065.1 Candidatus Pacearchaeota archaeon
ATATAGTAATAACCATTAATATAACAACTGCTCCTTTCTTGTCAGTAATAAGCCCTGAAAATGAAACCTATCTAAAAAACGAGATTGTTTTGAATTTTTCCACTAATGGAGATTCTGCATGGTATTCTCTTGATGGAAACGCAAATGTTAGTGTTAGCTCTTTTACAATACTAAATGTATCTGAAGGAAGCCATACGTTGTATGTTTATGCAAACAATAGTCAAGGAGTTACATCAAAAAAAGTAGAGTTTTCTGTCAACTTAAGCAGAGTTAATATCTTGTATAATGAATATAATGATTCAAAGATAAAAGGGAACTCTACTGATTTTCGGGAGTTTTCCTACGAAGATTTGCAGCAACTTAAAGGAATTATTCTCGAGAATACTTTGTTTGGAAAGATAAGCTTTCTTGAGGTAATAAACCTTACTGCTGATGCCACTCCTGAAGACAATATAATTGATATTGACTCATATGTAAATATCTCTTTTAACAGAATTGAGATTAACGCGACAGGGCTTCCAAACTTCAACAAATCTGCAACCCTTTTTCTGTATAACTTAACTTTTTCAAACCCGAGGATACTAAGAGATGGCAGCCCGTGCAATGAAACAATATGCGTTTTTGAGTCGTATTCAGACGGAACTCTTAGATTCAATGTTACAGGATTTAGTGTTTATAGTGCAGAGGAAACTCCTTTGGAAGTTTCACAGCCAACTCCATCTGGTAGTGGAGGCGGAGGAGGCAAAAAAAGAATTAGAAGCTTTACAGTCTTTCCCGAAGATATTAAAGTTTCCTTAAAGCAAGGAGAAACAAAAAGAGAGTTTCTTGAAATTGAAAACACTGGCAATGAGGAACTTTTAATGAAGATAAGTGTTTCAGATATTGAAAATCTTGTAAAAATAAGCAAAAGCAGCTTTACTTTAGGCCAAAATTCCAAAGAAAAAATCACTCTTGATTTTATAGCTCCTGAAAACTCAAGGCCGGATATTTATTTAGGCAGAGTGCTTATTAAGCCTGTACTCTATGAAAGCCTTGAAAAAGAAGTGCTTATTGCAGTAAATATTCTTCCAAAGATTGTAAGGTTTAGCATAAGTTTGAGTCTGGAAGAGAGAGTTGTTAGACCAGGAGACAACCTTATTGCAGACATTAGTGTTTATAACTTGGAGGAGGCAGTAAGTAATGCAACACTAAGTTACTTTATTAAAGACTTTGACAACAGAACTATTCTGTTTCAGAAAGAGCAAATAGTATTTGGGAAAACAAAAGTCCTTACAAAAAAATTCAGGCTTCCTGAAAACACCAGCAAGGGAAAATATGTTTTTTATGTGAGAATTAATTATGACAGTCAGAGCGTTGGAACTGCTGAGGTATTTTATGTAGAGGAAAAAGGGCTGTTTGAAACCTATTCTGTTTACATATTACTGGCTATTGCTTTGATAATGCTGCTGATTGTAATAATTGTATTGTTAATGGAATATGAGCTTCACCATAAAAGAAGGAAAAAACGCAGATGATATAACCTCTTTTCATTATTATTCATTTGGGTTATACTTTCTTAAAAGTTCCTCTATTGCTTTATCTCTTTTAGCACGCAAGTGCTCACGTGCACGTTTTTTTATAGCGTTTCTTTCTTCTAAAGATAGAAAACTTAATCTGACAACCTCAACTGGTTCAAACTCAAAACCTAAACTTTCAAGAAAAGCTTTATCTTCAAGAGATGTTGCAAATATGTTCTTATAATAAGAGGCATGAGGTATTTTGTTTCTGAATAAAGCACGACCAAAATCACTCATCTGTTCTTCGTTTTTAAGTCTAAAATACACCTCTTCTCTTAAAAGAAGTGGTTTGTTGTATGGTTTCTCCATAAAATTATTATAGAGATTTTATTAATAAATTTTTCTTATTGTTATAAATAATAAAATAAATCTCTATGATTTATATTCATTCTCCTATAACCTTAACTAAAACTCGCTTTTTTCTCTGGCCGTCAAACTCTCCGTAAAAAATCTGCTCCCATGGACCTAAATCAAGCTTGCCATCAGTTATAGCAATAACTGTCTCACGTCCCATAATAGTTCTCCATAAATGGCTGAATGCATTGTCTTCTCCTGTAAGATTGTGTTTATATCTTGAGTCAGTGTAAGGTGGTGCAAGCTTCTCAAGCCATTTTTTAAAGTCCTCTAGCAGGCCTTCTTCAGCATCATTGACAAAAACGCTTGCTGTGATATGCATTGCATTTATCAGGACAATTCCTTCTTGTATGCCTGACTCTCTTACAATTCTTTCAATTTCTGGGGTGATATTTATGAAGTCGATTCTGTTTTCTGTGTTGAAGTAGAGGTATTTTGTGCAGGATTTCATTTTAAAAAATCCAAGATTTCTGGAAGTTTTTCAATTCCATATTTCTCTGTAAAATGACCTTTATTTTTTAAGATTACTATTTTTGCATTTAATTTTTCTTTAAATTTTTCTGCCTCGTCGAGGTGAACATAAGGGTCGTTATTAGAAAAAATACATACAAAATCAGTGCAGTGGTCAAGAATTCTATCAAAATCTATCTTAGTATTTATCCAAGGGTGAGCAATTTCAAGTTCATCAGGCTCAAGATTTATTAAATCAATCCAAGGAGCAATAAAAATGCATTTTCCGACCTTCTTGTGTTTATGAAGTTTTTCCAAAAAACGCATTATTGTCTGGCACCCTATGCTATGGCCTATAAAAATGCTATCTTCGTCAATTTCCTCAGAAGATATCTCCTTTTTAAGGTATTCTACCCACTCCTCGATTTTAGGAGCATCAGTGTGAGGCATGTCAAGAATTTTTACAGAATATCCTTTCTTTTGCAACTCTTCTTTAATCCACTCAAGTAAAGGCTCTTTAGAAGAACCTCCCCAGCCATGGATTATGTATGCTCTTTTCATTTTGGGGCTAAATCAAAAGCGGAGGCCGGGAATCGAACCCGGGAAAACAGAGTCTGCAGCTCTGCGCAGTACCACTGTGCCACCTCCGCATCAGCAATACCACAATACCAGAAATCTTTATATTTAAACCTTCCTTATTTTTCTTAAAACCCATTTAATGAATTTTTTAATAAGAGGGTCCTCGAGATATACTGCTTTGTTAGGGCAAACCTCGATACAGCAAAGGCACTTTATGCATTTTCTGTGATTGCATCTTGGGAATGGATGATAAGTTATTGCACCAACAGGGCATTTTTTTCCACACAGACCGCACTTTGTGCATTTGTCATAATCAAACATTATTTTTGATTTTGGAAGCATCCAGTAAATCTCTCTAAAAAAAGGAGAGATGTATGAAAAAGGCTTTTCGAAATTAAGTCTGATATCTTTCGCGTTTCCTGTTGGAATTATATCTTCTTTTTTAATCTCTGAGAACTTGTTTGTGTATATGCTGTATGGATTAAAACCCATAATCTCAGATGCTATGATGTCTGCTGCAGCAGCATCTCTGCTTGCTATGATGATTTTACTTTTTATTGGTTTTCCAGAAGCCCCAGGCCCTCTTCCTTCAAGACCTACAATGCCGTCAATAATGTTTAATCCTGGACTTATTTTCTTGTAAAGATTGAAAAAGAGTTTTGACATCTTTTTTTCTGACTGGAAGACTTTATGGAAGTTTTCTTTCATTCTTCCAGGAACGCAACCATAGAGGTTTTTAATGCAAAGCGTTACTTGAGTTAACTCATGAGTTTTCAGTTTTGAGACATTTATTATTAAGTCAACCTCAAACAGGATTCTTGGAAGAGGAATTTTTAACTTATTGTCTATGCTTATGAATCTCTTAGGCTGGGATTCAAAGTTGATTATTTTCCCGTATTTTTTCAGTTTTTCAATCCCCGAAACCTTAAAAGCAAGGTCAGTCCTGTATGACGAGCTTTCACCTATATAAATCTCAGTAACTCCGTTTTCAAAAAGTATTTTGCATAACTCTTCCAAAACAACAGGATGGGTTGTTACTGCATCTTCTGGCTTGTGAGGCGCGAGAATGTTCGGCTTTATTAGAACTCTCATGCCTGGTTTAAAGCTAAAACTCAGATTCTTTAAAGTTCTTAAAAGAGCCTTTCTTACTTTCTCAGGATTATAGGAACTGCACTTTTCTACACTTACAACAAATTTTCTCTCTTTTTTCATCGTGAATGCCCCCGGCAGGATTTGAACCTGCGACCTACTGCTTAGAAGGCAGTCGCTCTATCCAGGCTGAGCTACAGGGGCTTGCTTTACGATTTTCTGTTCAACAGATGATATTATAGCGGAATTTTATCTTTAAAAGGTTTCTATTCCTGCTGTTAAGCTTTGTTTATAATAAAACCGAAAAGTTTATAAATATGACCACCTATACTTTAGTCATAAATGACTATATAAGATATGTTCATAATTCAGGTAAAATGAGAAACAAAGAGATAACAAATTTTGTTAGAAGAACAGAAAGAAAGTTTGAGAACTATTTCATAGCATATGGTGTAAGAAAACAGAAAGATAGTTATTATATTAGCGTGATTATTGATGATAGAGATGTGTTTAAAATGAGTAAGGAAGAACTTCGTAAGAAAATTAACAGCATTTTGAACTCATTTATAAAGTCATCTAAAGAGAAAATAGTCCCAAAGACCATATTTGTTTCTGAACTGATTGAAGAAAATATATGGAAGGTTTTAGGTGATTATGCAGGAATATATGATGTAAAAGCTTTTAGCTCTTTTAGCAATATCCGATTTCATCCGCACTTTTTTAAAGTTTTTAAGAAACTCCCGCAGAAATTCAAGCTTTCAGACTTTGCAAGAGAACTTTCAAAGTTGTCTGATAAAACATACCACAGAAACACTTATCAAAATTGGTTAAAGTTATTAAAGAATGCTGGTTTCATCAGGCTAAAAAACAGAACTTATTATAAGGTAGGGTCTCCTTACAAAGATAAGCTTTTTGAGATGTTTAAAAAAGATATTTAATCCATTAAACCTCTACAAAATCAAAATCTTTTGCTAGCAGCACATTCTTAAATTTTTTCTTTGCTTCCTCTAAGATGAGTTTTGAGTTCTCCTCATATCTCTGGCTTATATGAGTTAAAATAAGTTTCTTGACTTTTGCCTTTTTTGCTATCTCTGCTGCCTGAATTGCAGTTAGATGCTTAAATTCCTTTGCCTTGTCCTGAAGCTCGGAACTGAAGGTTGATTCAGAGATTAAAACATCAGCATCTTTAACAAAAGAAACTATTTCTGGGAAGAAAGCAGTGTCAAGAACAAAAGAGATTTTTTTCCCTTTTTCAAGAAAAGTAAGTTTTTTTGCAGAGTATTTTTTTCCGTTATAAGTGATGTCTTTACCTTCTTTTAACTCCTTAATCCACGGGCCTGTTGGAAGTTTTAACTCTGCAAGCTTTTTCTTGTCAATTCTTAATCTGTCCTTTAATACAAAAGAGTAAGCATTGCAGGAGGTTGTATGAGAAACCTTGGTTGCTTCAATATAGAACTCCTTATTTTCAAAAAACCTGCCTGACACTTCTGAAACTTTTATCTCGTATTCACGGGAAAACTGAAAGGTGTTTAGAAGATTGTTTATAAACTTTTTAATTCCTTTAGGACCATAGATAAAAAGAGTCTTGTTATAGCCGCTTAAAGCAAGTGTTTGAAATAATCCTGGAATCCCTAACACATGATCTCCGTGCGTGTGAGTTAGAAGTATTCTTGTTATTTTGCAAGGGTTAAGCTTTGCAATTCTGAATTGCCTCTGGGTTCCTTCTCCGCAATCTATGAGAATATTTTCATCCATATATGTAAGCAGTATGGATGTATGGTTTCTTTTTGCTGTAGGGACTTGACTTGCTGTTCCTAAAAATACAATTTTTATTTTTTCCGCCATGCTTTAAAGAAAGAAAGAAGGTTTTTATTTGTTTTTGACTTCAATTTTTCTCTCTTGTTTAAGCTGAGAATTTATAATGATATTTTGCTGCCTGCTCCATTCCTCGTCAGGATGTTCTTTTATGAACTTAACCCAGTAGGATATAAATTTCAACCTCTCTTTAAAATTCTTCTCTTTCTCTTTTTCAAGCTCTTTGAGGTCAATTTTCATATCTTTTGCTCTCATTTTATTGCATTAAATCTGTTTTCAACATTCAGTTTCTTTATAAGAGAAGAAAGTTCTTCTTTATTAATCTTATCTTTGAACAGCTCATAGAGATGCTTGGCATCTTCTAAATCTTTTTCACTTCCGAGAAAAAGTTTGTATGCTATCTGCATTTCTATTGGAGATATAAAAAGTTCTTTTTTGTTAATGACTGCCTTAATTTTATTTTCATACGAGTAGCTATCAATATCATTTTTTATAATCTTAAACTCAATATTTGGGATTGGCTTTCCTTTTTTTGCAAATCTTATTGCATGTTCTTCAAGAAGCCTAAACGCATTTGCAATCTTTTCTGTATTAAGGCATTCAAATCCGTTATCAATTATCTTTTTCCAAACTGATTCAAATTCTTTAATATTCATTTTAGGAATTAGCAAATCAATATCCTCTGTTGCTCTTGACCTGCCAAAAAGAATTGAAACATATCCAGAAACAACTACATATCTTTCTAATAAAGAGGTAAAATCAATAACAAACCTGTCTAATTCATTTAATTCTCTATTTAAGAAAATAGTTTTATCTTTTGTGGAGTATTCCATTGTAATTAAACAAATGCGGATTATAAAAATTTTGTTAAAGCTCCAGCTAGGATTTATTTGGCAAGAAAACTTTGCCTAGCGAAAATTAACAGGCCAAACGCTTACTCTTTTTTAAGTGCAGTTGAAGCAGGAGATATAAATATAATTGTGTCGCCTCTCAGAAATGTTAGCCCGATGTTTCTCTTTATCTCGTTGTTCTGCATCTCTTTCGTGTTATCCAACACTAAGTTTATGTGGATATCGAAGGCTAACAGAGTCCCCACGAATTGCTTATCTCCTTTTAAATGCACTAAAACTTCTTGACCTTTAGAGTTGTTCAACAAGTCCAAAGGCCTCTCAATTCCATTAACCATACCCTTATCTTGCAGAAGTTGTTTTTAAAACTTTCTTTTTTCGATTATATAATTCAGATAAAAAGAAATTACTTGGCAGTGAATCAGACATCATAGTTAAATTTATATACTCAAACATGTTTTAACTGACATGGATACTGGCAGTGCAACAGATTCTGCTGATCGCGAGTTCCAGTTGATTGATTCTGAGTTTAACAGCTTTGAAAGCCTTGAAGAAGATTTTGAGAAAGATTTCTTAGAGTTTAATGAGCTAACTCCTTAAGGCTGTTAAACGACATCAGTTTTTTCTTTTTTATTTTTTTAACATCTTTTTTGCTTCTTTAACTATGCCTTTATGATTTATCTTGTATCTGTCAAGCAACTCGTCTTTCTTTCCTGAGTGAGGCATTTCTGTTATTGCAAGGTGTTTTATCTTCGGAAACTCTTTTTTTTCTTCACTAAGGACTGCAATTAGCATTTCTCCTATGCCTCCTTCCCTGTAATGGTCTTCAGCAATTATTAGTTTATTTCCGTGCTTTTTAAGGAAGCTTTTAAATTTAAGATGATTAAAAGGCTTTATGCAGTATATGTCAACAACTGCAGCATTGATGCCCTCTTTCTTTAATATCTCGTATGCTTTTAATGATTCATGCAGTGTTATTCCAGCACCTGCAAGAACAATCACATCATTTTTTGACTGCCTTACTACTTTAAAATCTCCGACAGGGAAGTTTTCCTTGTTGTTGTAAATAACAGGTGTTTTTGGTCTGGTTGTTCTTATGTATTTGATTCCTTTAAGCTTAGTGCAAAGTTTCACTATTTTCTTAGTTGAAACCGCATCACTCGGATAAAAAACTATGCTGTCAGGAAGGCATCTGAACATAGATATATCTTCCAATCCCATTTGAGATGCACCATCAGGACCTATAGAAACTCCTGCATGAGAGCCGCATATTGTGAAATTTCCTGAGGAGAGTGCAGACATTCTTATCTGGTCATGGGCTCTGGATAAAAATGCAGCAAAAGATGAGGCAAAAACCTTAAACCCTTTTTTGCTCAATCCCAATGCCATTCCAATCATGTTCTGCTCTGCTACATATGTCTCTATAAACTGTTCAGGAGAAACTTCTTTGATTTTTTCAGAATAAGTGGAATTGCTTACCTCTGCATCAACTGCGATAACTTTGTTGTCTTTCAGTGCTAGTTCAGCTAAAGTATTTCCGTATGCCTGTCGGGTTGCTATTTCTTGGCCTATGGAGTATTTTTTTATATTAAATGTCTCTTTCAAGTTTCTCGACTTTCCAGATTTTACAGAGTTTTTATAAGTTGTTTTTGCAACAGGTTTTTTAAGAGTTACTTTTGGCATCTCTGGATTTGGCAACTCCTCTAAAGCAATCTTTAACTGTTCTTTATTGAGGGGCTTTCCGTGCCAACCGTTTTTATTTTCCAAGAATGAGACTCCTTTTCCTTTGAAGGTTTTTGCAATTATCATTACAGCTCTGTCTGAGTTTTTTGCAGCATCAAATGCATTAATTAGTTCTTCAATGTTATGACCGTTAACAGTTAAACACATCCAGCCAAACTCTTTGAATCTTTTTTTATAGATGTTCACATTATGTCCTATCATTGTTTCACCTGTCTGGCCTAAACGATTGGCATCAATTATTGCAATTAGATTTTTTAGCCTGTAATGCGAGGCAATCTGCAATGCCTCATAAACAGAGCCTTCAGCAATCTCGCTGTCTCCTAAAAGCACATACACCTTAAAGTTTTTGTTTTGAAGTTTTCCTGCAAGAGCCATTCCTACTCCAGCAGATAATCCCTGTCCTAAACTTCCTGTAGCTACTTTAACCCATTTGAGAGATTTTGGGATTGGATGCCCTTCGAGAGGGCTGTTAATTTTTCTTAAACTTTTAAGATTATATTTTATGCATCCTGCTCTGTAGAGAGCTGAATAAAGTATCGGTGCTGCATGGCCTTTGCTTAAAATGAATTCGTCGTTATCAGGATTAAAAGGGTTTTTTGTGTCGAACAGCATTTCATTAAAGAACAACACAGACATTATTTCTGCGCATGAAAGACAGGTAGTAGGATGACCGCTTCCAGCCTCTGTAGTCATTATTAGAGAATCTCGTCGTAAAATATTTGCAATATCCTGAAGAGCTTTCAGTTTATCTCTCACCATCTTTTTTAAACTAAGTGGTTTCTGGTTTTTATAGTTTGTTATTCACATAAATCCGAAGATAGTTGTAGTCAAGGCGCTAAATGCTCTCTAATGCTCAACTAAAAGCTTCGGGAAAGCTTTTTAAACCAAATTTTATTTAGTTTATTGCTATTAAACTCTTAACACTGACTAAAATGTTCTACCTGACAGAAGTTGAGGATTATGTAAGAGTTGAACCAAAGTTGTTCGGATTGCCTACTGCAGAGGCTGTTGAAAGGCAGCTTAAAGAGATTTACAATGATTACTATGATAAGGAGCTTGGCAGAGTAGTTGCAGTTATAGAAGTTTTAAGTGTTGATGACGGCGTTTTAATCCCTGGAGACGGAGCTGCATACTATAATTCAAGATTCAAGCTTATCGTATGGAAACCTGTTCTTCATGAGCTTGTATATGGAGAAATCTTAGAAATAACAAACTTTGGAGCATTCATAAACATGGGAGTAATGAGAGGAATGATCCATATAAGCCAGACAATGGACGATTTTGTAAGCTTCAGCAAGTCAAATACTCTTGTAGGAAAGGCTTCAAAAAGAAGCTTAAAGCAAGGAGATTTGTGCCTTGCAAGAATAGTCGCAATAAGCCATAAAGGAGATGAACCAAAGATAGGGCTTACAATGAGGCAACCAGGACTTGGAAAACTGGAATGGATTAAAGAGGATAAAATTAAAAAAGCCAAAGAAGCAGCAAAAGCTGCAAAAGCAGAAGAGAAAAAAGGTAAAAAATGAGAGAGGAGAAGAGAATGTCAATTGATAAACTGATTGAGGAAAGAGCTAAAGCAAAAGAAGAGAGAAGAAAAGTCCTTAATGAAAGCGGAGAAGGATATGATATATGCTATTATGCATTTCGTGGGCTGTGCGATGATACAAAAGATAAGAGAATCTTTAATAAATACTGTTTAGGAAGATACAACTCTTGTTATATATTCAGACAAACAAACAGTCTTATTAATTTTTGGAAAGGCATCAACGAATCACTTAGGGTTTTTAAAGAGAAAGGATACATAGAGGAGGATAAGGTTATTTAAAGATGGTAAAGCAAAAAGCATGTAAAATTTGCAATGCAATTTTTGAGGCAGATAAATGCCCTCTTTGCGGCTCTAAAGAGTCAACAGAGGGTTTCAAAGGGAAAATAATAATTTTAAATCCTGAAAAATCAGAGATTGCTCAAAAACTTAACATTAAGAACAAAGGAGCTTTTGCAATTAAAACTCGTTAATTCAATTAAATAGATAAAATGAGAGAGTTTAAGGTGATAGAAGAAAAAGAAAACCCATTATTTAACAGGAAAGAACTCAAGATAGAGATAGTTGCAGATGTAACTCCAAGCCGTCTGGAAGCAGGGAAAGCTATTGCTGAGAAGCTTTCTGTTGATATTGACAGAGTGTCAGTTCAGAGAATAGATGGAAAATTCGGCTCAAATAGCTTTATTGTTGAGGCTGATGTTTACAATTCTAAAGAGGACAGGGAGAAAGTTGAAGGAAAGATAGAAACTCCTAAAGAAGATAACTCTAATAGCGAGGACAGTCAGGCTTCGGAAAGCAGTGTGCAGGAATCCAGCAGTAATGAAGCTCAGCAATCTTCATAATAATCCTATAATTATTACAATTTAAAATGGCAAAGAAAAAATCCGTAAAAAAAGGGAAAAAACCTCATAAAAACAAGCCAACCAGCAAGAAATACGCGAAATACAAAATAGAGGGTGATAGCATAAAAAGAGAAAGATTTTGCCCGAGATGCGGGCCAGGAGTGTTTTTAATGATTGCAAAGAACAGAGTGTATTGCGGAAAGTGCCATTATTCTGAATTTAATTGAATTTGCTATTTCTCATAAATAAAATTTTTAAACCCTCTCTTTTCCATGATTTTATGGGCGACAAATACAAAATAGAGGTGTTTGATCCTGACAATCCGGAATTGTATCTACTTGCACTGGAAGCAGCTATAGAAATAGGTAACTATATGAACAGCAAAAATAGCAGTGGGAAGTATGCAAGACACCTATCTGAGCTGATTAATGACTTAACTCAAGGAGACATTCCTCCGATAAA
This sequence comes from Candidatus Pacearchaeota archaeon, assembly GCA_015520065.1. Taxonomy (GTDB): domain Archaea; phylum Nanobdellota; class Nanobdellia; order Pacearchaeales; family GW2011-AR1; genus WAQV01. The sequence continues at coordinate 11,279 of WAQV01000101.1, forward strand.
AAGAGACTTTTCTCTTTCAAACATTCTTGCTTACTCAATATCTGGAAGAGAAGATTTTAGGAGATTCTGGGCAAGAAAGGGAAATTACTTAGATAATGTCCTGCTTCAAACAAATCTGGTTGCAAAAGACTTGAGAGATTTTAGAAATCTGTCTAAAGAGAAGCTGAGATTTCTGGAAGAATTCTGCTTAAATCTAAGTGATGAGTTACAAAACTATACTCCGCCATACCCAATAGATAAAACCTCCTCAATCTCCAGATAAAAGTTCCATTTTTAAGTAAATTTTTAGTAACAGTTTATTCTGGTGTAGTACCTAATAACCTATTTAGTTTTTAAACCGTAGTGCCTAACAGAATTACTACTATTGGCTGACAATCCGATGTCATTTTTAAAGAGTAACAAAACCGAAAGATTTATATAGGAGTGGATACTGTATTTTATATCACCTCTTTTTCCCCAGGAGAGGCTTCAAGTCAAACTCTTTGACCTGACTTGAACACTCTCCCAGGGTTTTATAATCATCTTGCAATTTTTGAGGCATTTCCTTTATGTTACTTTACAGGTGGTTTAAAAGTCATATTTATAAAACTCTTTTTACTCTATAATTCATGGACAAAAGTGTTGAAAACACTAATTCCAACGATGGTGTAAGTGAAACAAAAAAGACTAATGTGAATCAAGAGCAGGTTCATGATTTGTTGTTTAATAGAGAGATTGGATGGCAGGAGATAATTTATGACCTGATAAATACAGAACAGTTAGACCCTTGGGACATAGATATTGTTGTACTTACAAACGAGTATCTTAAGAGAATACAGCAGCTTGAGGAGATGGATTTTTTTATATCAAGCAAGGTATTGCTTGCAGCAGCACTTTTGTTGCGTATTAAATCAGAGATTCTTTTGAACAGATATATAAAAAGCATAGATGAGATTTTGTTTGGGAAGCAGGATAAAAAGAAAGAGTCTATTGAAAGGATTGAGCTTGAAGAGAGCATTCCTGAGTTAATTCCACGAAGCCCTTTGCCAAGGTTCAGAAAAGTAACTCTAAAAGAGCTTATTGAGGCATTGAACAAGGCAATAATCACAGAAAACAGAAGAATTAAAAAAGAGATAGTAAAAAGAAATACTTTAAGGGAAACAAGCATTTCACTTCCAAAAAAAAGAATAAGCATTAAAGACAAGATAAGAGAGATTTATGAAAAGTTGTCAGAGTATTTCAAGATTAACAGCACTGAAAAACATATAGCGTTTAGCAGTTTTGTTGGAGCTGATAGAGAAGAGAAAATAATATCTTTTTCCTCATTACTTCATTTGGAAAACCAAAAAAAAGTCTGGCTTGAGCAGGAAAACCCTTTTGAAGAAATTTACATCTGGCTTAAAAATGTATACTTGAAACACAATCCAGACCCTTTTTCTGACTTGAAGTCAGATATAGATGAGATTTCTTCTGCAACATCTGATAAGGCTTTCTTAAGAAAAAAACCAGCACAAGAAAAACAAAAAGGCAAACAAAAAACTGTCCTAAAAACTTCTTCAGAAGACTTTGAGAATCCTCTTGCAGGAGTGTTTGACTAAGCTTAGCAAAACTTTTTAACTATACTTTTAGAGGTATTTAAATGGAAAAAGAAAACAAAAAAAAGTGCATTGTTATGCTGTCTGGAGGTTTGGACAGCAGACTTGCATTAAAGATTATGCAGGAGCAGGGTTTTGAACCAATTTGCTTATTTTTCAAACTGCCTTTTGGAACTGGATGCTGCGATGAAAACTGCTCTTTCAGTTTTTCACAATTGCAAGGAGTAAAGCTGCACATAATAGACTGCACTAAAGGAGAGTTGCTTCAAGAGTATTTAAAAACAATCAGAGAGGCAAAATACGGAAGAGGTGCAGGAGTAAACCCTTGCACAGATTGCAGAATATTCATGTTTAGGAAAGCAAAAGAGTTTGCAGACTCGCAAGGAATTGAGCTTATTGTTACAGGAGAGGTTTTAGGGGAAAGACCTATGTCGCAAAGAAAGAAAGCTATGGACATAATTGAAACTGAATCTGGCTTAAAGGGCAGACTTTTAAGACCTTTGTCAGCAAAACTTCTCCCACCAACTAATGCTGAAAAAAAAGGGATTGTTGATAGGGAGAAGCTTTATGACATCTCTGGAAGAAAGAGAGACAAGCAGATAGCACTTGCAAAAAAGTTTAATATAACTTACCCAAGCCCTGCAGGCGGCTGCCTGTTATGCGAAAAAGCACTAAAAAGAAGATTTGAGATATTGCTAAACAGAAAACTAAATGAAAAAGAAGTAAAGCTGGTTGAGCTTGGAAGACATTTTCTTATTGACGGATGCTGGGTAGTGGTTCGAAGAAATGAAAAAGAGAACAAGATTATAGAGTTTCTATGCAAAGAAGACAAGCACTATAAATTGTTAATTCCTGAGTTTAAAGGACCAACAGCAGTCATTCTTGATGAATGCTCAGAAAAAATAGAGAATACTGTTTGGCAAATTATAGAAGCATACTCTAAAAAAGGAAGCGTGGAGGCAAGAAAGAAGTTTGAAAAGTATAAGCTGTAACTTGCTTAAAAAGCAGGACATTTAATGCATTCTGAGAAACATGGAAAAATGAAAAAGCGAGGTTTGATAATTGGAGGAATAAATCCTTTTCATTACGGGCATCTTGAATTATTAAGGACAGGGTTGAAACATTTTGAGCAAATAGATTTTAGAGTGGGTTTTGGGAAGTCGCGTTATGTTATTCCGTATGAGGTA
>WAQV01000102.1 GCA_015520065.1 Candidatus Pacearchaeota archaeon
GTTTCCGTATTTTGCATAATTATAAACTCCTACAGCACTGGCATAAAAACTCCATAAAAATACAATTAAAACAATCCATGAAATCAATTTATAGTGTTTATATACAAATTTTGCAGCAGACGGAGAGTATTTAAGAAATGTCCCTGAAATCCCTGCTCTTATTCTCTGGTCTAAGTTTGACTTACATTTCCTCAGTGTGACTGTTTTAAACAAGCATTCCAGAGCATCAGCTGCAAGTCTTCTGTATTTAATGCTGAAAATTCCAAGTATCGCAAATACAGGCAAAGCAATTAAACATAACATGATATAATGATTTTAATTATATTTATAATTGCTTCGGTAATTTAATATTCATAAAAGACATAATGTCTAAACTAAAATAAACCTTATAAATTAAATTTTTCTGGGTTAATTATGAGAACATTGGAAAATCTAGAAAAAATACGAAAAAAGAAAAAAAGAGCTGTTAAAGATTTTATAAAATATGGAGGAGCCAGTATTCTCTTAGTTGGGTCCTCAACAATTTTTTGTTGGGAGACAGATAAAATAAAATCTGTGAATTATCAGGAAATTGAATTATTTAAAAACACTGCAGCTTATGTGGAACAATACAAAGGAAATAATCCACAAGATATTCTTGAATATGTTCAAAAAACAATTACTCTTGCAAAAGAAAACGACTCTTTAAAGGAAGATATGAGCAAGCTTGAAAAAGCACTGGAAAAAGCATATTCTGTAACTACAAATTCAAAAAATATTGGGAATTATCAGCTATCTTTAGAAGATACTAAACGCAAGATTATAGATGTTTTAAATAACGAGGTAATAAAAAAAGAGAAAGAAATAGATGGATATGACAACCTTGTCAATTTCTGGGTAGCATTAGTTTCTTACTTTTTTCCTTTCTTAACACTAATAGCGAAGTTTAGTTATGATGATATTAAAGCTGCAAGTGACATGGAAAGGAAATATCTTAAACTTAAATCAAGTAAGCGGATAAAAAGAAATTCTTAAATTACCTCTCTTATTGCTGCCTCGAAGCTGCTCCAAGGCAGCGCTCCTGACAGAGTTCTTGAATTTCCGTTTTTGTTATTGATAATTACAAAATAAGGAGTTCCTCTTGCACCAGCATCGATTCCTGCTTGCATGTCTTTTGAAACTTCTTGCGCCATTCTTCCGGAGTCAAGGCATGAATTAAATTCCTGCATGTTAAGCCCTGCTCGTGATGCATAACTTTTAAGGCTGTTTATGTCAAGAGCATGCTGGTTTGCGAATAAAAGGTCGTGATACTGCCAGAATTTTCCTTGTTCGTGTGAGCATTCAGCAGCCTCAGCAGCTTTTTGAGCATAAGGATGTATGCTGTTCAATGGGAAATTCTTAAACACAAGATTGACTTCACCTTTTTTGAAGTATTCGCTGTTTTTCAGCTCGGTTAATGCTCCTCTATAAACTCTCGCGCAAAAAGGACACTGGAAATCAGAAAACTCAATTATGCTTACTTCTGCATTCTCATCTCCAAGAACAGGGTCGTTACTAGTATCAATTTTCTGACTTTCAACTGAGTTAGCAGAAGAGTCCTTTATAGCCCCTCCAGTCATAGTTAATTTCCCAAAACCTCCAAAAACCGCAAACAGGAAAAGGAATGCAAATGCGAAAGTCCCTATCTTCCAGAGATGAGAATTACTAATTTTAGCTATGTAAATAATTAAAACAATAGATTTAAATAACTTATCTATATCTCTCAGTCAAGACTAGATTTGAGTATCCTAAACCTTCCAAAACATTTATAATCTAAAGGTTATTTTCACATTTAATTAAACATAAATCATATAAAAAATGGTGAGAGTTAGAGTTTATACAACCCCTACATGCCCTTGGTGCGTAAAGGTTAAAGAGTTTCTTAGTGAGAATGACACCTCTTTTGAGGAAGTTGATGTGAGCAGAGACCCTAATGCTGCAAGAGAGATGGTTGAGAGATCTGGACAGATGGGAGTTCCAGTTACAGATGTTGATGGGGAGATAATAATAGGGTTTGATGTTGAGGCTCTAAAGAGAGCTTTAAATCTATAAGTCTGGTTTAATAAAATGGAAGAGTATGACTTGATAATTATAGGAGCTGGTGGAGTTGGTTTAGCATCAGCAATGTATGCTGCAAGGCTCGGGATGAAAACTCTTGTTTTAGGCCATTCCCATGGCTCTGAACTTCCAGTTGGAGGAGTAATAACAACAACAAATATAGTTGAAAATTATCCCGGATTTACTAAAATAAGCGGTATGGAGCTGGCAAAAAAGATTGAAGAGCATGCGAGAAGCTATGACTTAGTAACAATTAAAGAAGAAAAGGCTGTAGATGTAGAAAAAGAGGGGCAGTGTTTTATAGTTAAAACATCAAAATCCGGAAAAGAAGCTGAAAACACTTATAGAGCTAAATCAATAATCTTCGCAACAGGAACAAAGATAAGGAAACTTCCTGAAACTGTTAAAGGTGCGAGAGAGTTTGAAAGGCGTGGAGTAAACTACTGCGCTTTATGTGACGGACCCTTGTTTAAGGACAAGATAGTGGCAGTTGTGGGTGGCTCTGATGCTGCTGCTAAGGATGCATTGGTTTTGGCTGAATATGCAAAAAAAGTTTATATTATCTACAGAGGTGAAAAAATACACCCAGAGCCTGTAAATCTCAAGAGAATTGAAAAAAACCCTAAAATAGAAGTTATCAACAATACAAACATTGTTGAGATTAAAGGTGATCAGAAAGTAACAGCAGTTGTTCTTGACAATCCTTACAAAGGCTCAAACGAGTTACAGGTAGATGGAGTTTTTGTTGCAATTGGCCATATTCCTCTTTCTGAGCTTGCAAAAAAAATAGGAGTTGAGACCAATGACAAAGATGAGATAATAATAAACCACAAAGACTCCTCAACAAATATTCCGGGAGTTTTTGCAGCAGGAGATGTTACAGACAAGCCATTCAAGCAGCTCATCACTGGAGTTGCTGACGGCTGCACTGCTGCGTATTCTGCTTATGAATACATCTCAAAAAACAAAGTTGTCTGCAAATAAAGACTGGAAAAATATAAAAACCGAAAAACTCTATAAATGTAAAGAGTGTGGGCTTTATTATAGAGAAAAATCTTTAGCAAAGAGGTGTGAAAGCTTTTGTAAAAAGTATAAAAGCTGCAA